>NZ_CANLBV010000030.1 GCF_947488985.1 uncultured Vibrio sp. | reverse complement strand
TCGCTACTCGCTACTCGCTACTCGCTACTCGCTACTCGCTACTCGCTACTCGCTACTCGCTACTCGCTACTCGCTACAGCATATCAACGGCTTTTTCTATCGCCGCTACGAGTTTTTCAACATCCTCCATGGTGTTGTAAATACCAAATGAAATTCGCACTGTTCCTTTTACATTGAGCGCATCCATTAATGGGTGAGCGCAATGATGCCCAGCGCGTACCGCAATGCCTTGTTGATCCAGCAGCGTTGCGATGTCTTGGTGGTGAACACCATCCATCACAAAAGTAATCACACTTGCGTTAGTTTGATACCCTAAAATCTGAATATCATCCAGTTTACTGAGCGCAAGATAAGTCTCGTGTTGTAGCTGATGGATATGATTTTCTACATCTTGTTGTGCAAAACCACTTAACCATTCTATTGCGGTGCTTAGTGCTATCGCTCCTGCCACATTTGGTGTGCCTGCTTCGAATTTGCCAGGCAGTTCAGAAAAAGTCGTACCCGAGAAAGAGACGCGTTCGACCATCTTGCCACCGCCATGCCAAGGAGGCATCGCCTCGAGCAATTCAAGCTTACCGTAAAGCACGCCAATCCCCGCTGGAGCGTAGAGCTTGTGCCCAGAGAATACGTAGAAATCAGCGCCTAAAGATGAAACATCTACGGGTTGATGAACGATACCTTGTGCACCATCCACCACCACAATCGCATTCATTTGGTGGGCTTTTTCGATCACTTGCTCTATCGGCTGACGTGAGCCCGTGACGTTGGTTATTTGGGCCAGTGCAACGATCTTGGTTCGTTGATTGAGTAGCGCATCAAACGCAGTGAGGTCAAATTCGCAATCCGATGTCATCGGTACTTTAACGACTTTAGCGCCGGTTTGCTCTGCAACAATTTGCCAAGGCACGATGTTGGCGTGATGCTCCATCTCGCTGACCAAGATCTCATCGCCAGGCTTAAGGGTGCTTCTGGCGTAGGTTTGAGCGATAAGATTGAGCGCTTCGGTAGCACCGCGAGTCCAAATAATCTCTTTTGAAGACGAAGCACCAATAAACTGGGCGACCTTGTCTCTGGCGGCTTCAAATTGGCTGGTAGCATGGGCCGTTAAGCTATGGCTACCACGGTGCACATTGGCATTCTGCTTCGAGTAATATTGGCTAATGGCATCAATGACCACCTGAGGCTTCTGTGTCGTCGCCGCGCTGTCTAAGTAAATCAACGGTTGTTGATTGATGGTTTGGGATAGCGCAGGAAACTGCTCTCGGATGTGATTGATATCAAGCATCTGTTCTTACCTAAATCTTGAAAGTGGGTGCTAGCATGATGCTGAGCGGTCTTGTTATTTTATCGCGACTTGTTAAGTGTTGCTGACGAATATTAATGATCCCAGCGCTTTTCTTGCTCTTTGACTTGAGTAAACAGCTTTTGGTTAACAGGAACCTCTATGCCGTGCTTAAGTGCAGTTTTGATTAGATGGCCGCTAATGAAGTCGACCTCTGTCTTACGCTGATAAAACATATCTTGCTGCATTGAAGAGTAGTTCTCTGCCGTCGCTTGGATGACGTGTTTGACGCTTGCTGCTAATTCCTCGAATGAACAGGCGATCCCTTCGGCTTGCATCACTTCTGTCAGTTCTTGAACTATCGAACCTAACACCCTCTCAAATTGGCGATCAGCAAGTTCGCCATTCTTAATCTGCTTAAGCCCTGTTAGTGGGTTGATGGCACAGTTAATCGCGAGCTTAGTCCAAAGCGCAGTTTTTATTTCAGGGTTCCAGTTTACCTCTGGCAGGGCATGATTGAGGACATCAACTAAAAACGTGCATTGTTGAGCGACTTGGTTAAAAGCACCCAGTTGGGTATGTCCTAACCCTGTATGTGACACATGATTACGGTTGGGTTTAAATGCGGCTTGAGTCGTGGTCGCCAATACAACGGGGTAACCATCTACTTGAGTAGCAATGTTATCGACCGCGCCCATTCCGTTATGCATGAACATCAGAATAGTGTCAGGGTTGAGATGTTTGAGGAGCGGAGTCGTTGCGGCTTCGACCTGCCAAGCCTTGACGGTGAAGATAACCAGATCACTCGCGGCTAATCGTTTGATATTGTTGTTGCTGATAGGGATAGAGGGTTGTCCATCAAGTGATAGCTCAATGGAATGATCGGAAGAACGGCTCCAAAAAGACACATTATGACCCGCTTGAAGCAGTTTTATGGCCCATAAAGAGCCAATAGCCCCAGGCCCAACAATAGTGATATTCACAGCAATACCGAGATAAGAAAGTGATGCAGCAAGGATAGCGAGGCATTAAATGAAAGCAATAAAAAATGGCACCCGAGGGTGCCATTTAGGAAATTTTGTCAGAGGTTCGATTAGAACTTGTACGTCGCTGCGAAGTAGTGCGCTACACCAGATGTTGAGAAGCGACCATCTTCAGGAGCTTTATTATCGAAATAAGCACCGTCTTGTAGGCCATAAACATTGTTGTAAAGTTTTAGGCCGTAACCTACAGCGTAGTTCTTGTAGTGCCAGTAAATACCGTTGTACATTGCACCACCGTGACCTGATAGGTTATCAGCGTCATCATCCATGCCAAATTCGTAATCTAGGTAGCCTTGGTACGAGATGAAAGAACCGTTTTCAAAGTTAACAAATGGTTTGAACCAGTTGGTAGAGATTTGGTAACCGTTCCACTCATGCGATGTTAACTCATGGCGCGCATACAGGTTAAATTGCATTTTGCCAAACCAAGGTACCATGATGTCAGAGCCGATACCCCATTTAGTGGTATAGCCATTATCACCACCATCAATGATATTTTCGCTTGCAATGTAGAGCTCTTGTAACGGGCCAAAAGATAAATCAGCACCTGTCGCTGCATCCAGTGACATACGCGGGTTAAATTTCATAAACAAGCGGTCAGCGCCATCTTTAGCGCTCGTTGAGTTATTCGTCGGGTTAAATAGATCAACATAGCCATAAAGATCGAAGATTCCAGAGCGACCACCAAATTCCATTTCTAGGTAAGTGTGATCAATATCTCCTGGTTTTTCATCAAGCACATGCATGATGTTAAACTGCATCCATGAATAGTCGTTACTACGAACTCCCTCTGAATAATCAGCTGCGATTGTAGGAGCTGAAGTTGCAGCAAGTAGACCAAGAGTTAAAAGTGATTTACGCATAATGGAACTCTCTATGTTTAAAATAAGTGACCCGAAAACTGGTAAGTATTTACGTCGTCCGAATGCAGAGCATAATAGCGATTTTGCTCTCAAATAAAAGTGAGACGGGGTTAAAATTGCAATTATTATTGTGATCACGATCACGCTAATGGTTTTAATTGCGGAACTTTATTATGTTAATGCATATTGATTCATATTTCACTGTATTGATTTTGTGACATTGATGGCTTTTTGGTGTGATTGTTCGATTTGTAATCTAAGCAAACGATTTTACTAAATGAAGAGGTGCGTATAGCCAAATTAACACGGCGGCTTTCTCCGTTTTTTATATTCAAAACGGACTAAATTTGTCGTTTAAATTTCCTTGGCTTGATCTATTTTTGACCGATGTCGTATTGGTGTTGCAATCGTGTGATGAACAATTTTGTCGAGAGTGATAGAGAATATAAGTCTTATTGCTTATCAAATCACACAGACCATCGATAACTGTTTTCTGCACCAGACACTGAGATAGTGTGTTGACCCGCTTCCACTGAATCGGTCGTTTGTGTTGAAGCAGTATGATATTTGGAGAGAGCCAATGAAATACTCACCAGTTTTAGCCGTAGCCATGTCAGCGCTGTTCATTGTCGGCTGTGACGACGATGATGATGCGACCACTCAACTTCAAGCAGTACATGCTTCTCCCGATGCGCCACTCGCGAATGTTTGGGTTAATAGCCAAGCAAGATGGACTGACGTCGATTTTGCTCAAGCATCGGGCTATGCCTCAGTGACCGAAGGGCAAACATTAGTGCAAGTGGATGTGCAACTTCCCGGAGAAGATGTCGCAACCGTGATCCCCCAGAGCCAATTTGATTTAAGCAGCGATACCGATTATACCGTGATGGTCGTTGGTGACGCGGATGGATCCAATAACCCAGTTGAAGCGCTTGTCGTAACACGACCAGCAGCAGGTACTGCAACCAACTCAACCTTAGATGTACAAATTGTTCACGCCGCGACGGGAGTTGGCGATGTGAATTTATATGTTACTGCCCCCAATGAACCATTAGGTACCCCCTTAGATACGTTGGCGTATAAAGATTTTACTGATGTGGTCAATATTCCAGCTGGTCAATATCAGGTGAGATTAGAAACGGTCAGTGGCAGTGCTATCGCTTTTGATTCTGGGGAGATCACTTTGGCAGGCGGAAGCGAGCTAACCATTGCAGCTATACCAAGAGCTGATTCAAACAGTGCATCGCCAGTCAAGTTAATAGTGATGGATGGTAGCGGTTCGTCTTTAATCTACGATATGGCGGAAACCGCGGAAGTGAGAGTGGGGCACTTAGTTGATGGGGCACCCGATGTCGATGTCTATGTGAACTCAGCTCAGTTTGCTCCACTTGATGCTCTTATGTTTAACGAGGTTCGTGGTTTCTTAGACTTAGACGCAGGCAGCTACGACATTGATATTTACGAGACGGCAACGACCTCGCCAACCTTTATCGATGTCGATGGTTTAGCTGTGGCTGCCGGCATGGATTACAGCATTTATGCCGTAGGGACAGTGAGCCCTCTGAGTTTGGAAGCATTAGTGGTTCCTGAAAATCGACGCCCAGTTGCTACTAGTGCTGTGCTGAACATTACTCATGCAGCAGCGAATCCAATTGCTGCTTCGGTTGATATTTACTTGACTGAAAACGCGGGGATCTCGGGAAGCACTCCTGCGTTGAGTGATGTGAAATTCAAAGACTATGCCAATGGTATTTATGTCGCAGCGGGTAACTACTATGTGACGATTACCGTAGCAGGAGATCCATCGACGGTTGCGATTGACTCAGCAGCGGCAATGTTAGCCGATGGTGTGGTCTATCAAGTGGTCGCGATTGATGATTCGATGGGGACAGGCTTTAACTTAATTGTGAGTGAGACAACAGACTGAGTCTCTATGGACAAGGAACCGTGATCAAAAGAGGGTAGCTTATCGCTACCCTCTTGCTATTACTCGTGGTTGTGTTTGGCTTTGTCTAATAAATCGGTGAAAAAGTGGCGTAACGAATAGAGCATGATCAAACTTGGTATCACCATTAACGATGTCAGGACAAAGAAGGTTGACCAATCATTAAGGTAATCGACGAGCTCACCACTGAATGAAGCCAGTGTTGTCCGACCAAAATTACCGAGAGAAGCTAACAGCGCGTATTGTGTCGCCGAGAAGGCTTGCCCGGTTAATATCGTTAGGAAAGAGACGAACGCTACCGTCGAAAAGGCGGTTGTGAAGTTGTCGACAATAATCGTCGCCAAGAACAGCGTTTCACTTGGACCAGCCTGCGCAATCCACGCGAACATTAGATTACTGGCTGCCATCGCAACACCGCCAATCATCAGTCCACGCACAATGCCAAACCTCACATTGAAGACACTGCCCAACAGAGTGAAGAATATGGTCGCACCCCAACCAATCAATTTGGAGTAGTGTCCAATCTGTTCGTTACTAAAACCGATTTCTTTATAAAACGGGATCGACATTCTACCTAAGAAAGCCTCACCTATCTTAAATAGGAATACAAACAGCAGCAGGGTAATGGCGACTTGAACACCGTTACGCTTAAAGAAGTCATAAAATGGCTCTAAAACCGTGACACTGAACCACGCCACGACTTTTGAACCGACCACTTTATTATGACGTTGTAGAGCTTCTTGTTGCAGAGCTTCGCGTTTGGTAACTGGCTCACCAACAAACAGGGTAAACACCATCAAAACGACTACCACGCCGGCCATGCCGTAATACACATCATTCCAACCGATTGAGTCAACATTGATAAAGGCGAGGTAACCCGGCAGGGAATAACCTGTCCACCATCCAACGACCGCCATTGCCGAGGCTTGTGGCAGTTTTGAAGCTTCAGATTTTGGAAATGAATCGATACGGAAAGCGTCAATCGCAATATCTTGGGTCGCCGATGCAATCGCAATGCCTAGGGCAAGCATCGAGGTGAACATCAAGTCATTAGCCGGGTTTACTCTGGCAATGAGCAGCGTACACACGAGGACAAAGCTTTGGCAGAGGAATATCCAACTGCGTCGCTGGCCTAATATTGCATGTAGAATGGGCAATTTGACTCGGTCTACCAATGGTGCCCATAAAAAGTTAATCGCATAAACGGCAAAGACACTGCCAAAATAGCCGATGGCAGCACGCGTTAAACCAGCATCTTTTAGCCAGCCAGACATGTTGGAGCCAATAAGAACCCATGGGAAGCCACTCGAACAACCGAGCATAAACACCCAAAGTAGGCGCTTGTCGAGATAGCTGCGGAAAGTCTGCATCCAAGAGAGAGAGGGAGTGCCAGATGACATAGGGCGTCCTTGTGTAGAAAAACGCCCTTAAGAATTAAGGGCGTGGTATGAGATTACTTAAGAAGGCTCATTTTGGTGATGACGATTGGATCGACGGGGATGTCTGACATACCGTTCATTCGCTTAGTTGGAATGGTTGTCATTTTTTGCACAACGTCGAAGCCTTCGGTTACCTTGCCAAAGACTGCGTAACCAGGGTTACCGCCATTGGCGTTTAAGAAATCGTTGTCTGCATAGTTAATGAAAAACTGACGCGTTGCAGAGTCAGGTGCATTGGTGCGAGCCATCGCAATCGTTGCCGTATCATTTTTTAGACCGTTGCTGCCTTCATTTTTAATTGGGGCATAAGTGGCAAGGCGGTTCATATCTTGATCAAAGCCGCCACCTTGTGCCATGAAACCAGGGATCACTCGGTGAAATTGGCTGCCTTCGTAACTGCCGTCTGCCACGTATTTTAGGAAGTTCTCAGCGCTAACCGGAGCTTGCTCTTGATTTAGCTCAATCGTGAAATTCCCTAGCGTGGTTTCAACATTCACTTTAGGACCTGCCCAAACGCTCACGCTGACCAGCATTAATGCGATAGAAGATAAAATACGACCCATTAGAAGCGTTCCTTCATGTAAGTTTGTAGTTCTTGGTCGTTCGAAATTTCAGTCAAAACCAAGTTAATCACATCGTTAAGTACCATAGAGATCTCTTCATCTGACGCACTTAAGGTACCTGTACGAGTGGCTGTTCCATTGAATGTTTTAACAAGCTTGCCTTCCGGCGTTTCCGCTGTGACTTCAAGCGTTACCTTGCCGTCCATTTGGTTTTCCATGATGCTGTGCTTGACGGTAACCAAGGCTTCTTGAATCTCTAAAACAATCGAATTTTCACTGTTTACGCTTGCTCGGAAACCTTGTGACTCGAACTGTTGCGCCAACGTGTTCTCAAGTGACATACGCATATTTTGTTTAGCGTGAATCGGCTGAATACTTGAACGACCACTATCCACCAATGCAACATACTGAGCTGCACGAACATCTTTACTGGTTAGCGTGTATGTTTTGCCTTGTACAAGGTTGCTTGAGCTTAGTGAAGCTTCTGGCACTACGTTGATCTGCTCTTGTTGAGGGGCAGAACATGCTGTCAAAGCCATAATAGAAGCAGCCAAAATCAGTTTTTTCATTCCTTTATCCTTTCTTAATTCACACCAGAAGCTCGGTATCTTAAATTCTTGTGAAGTCGTCTCTGCTTATTTATTAAAATTTGCAGGCTCTCTTGTTGCTTGTAATATCTCAAATTTTTGATTTAGTTCAAGCGTTTCAACGTTGGCCTCACCAAATAATCTTGCGAGTTTTACATCGTATCCGAGGTGTCGGTTGCCAATAACAATTAATTTGCCTCCATTGCTAAGAACATGCTTTGCATCACAGAACATTTGCCATGCAATGTGGTCCGTAATTGCTTGTTGCTGATGGAACGGAGGGTTACACATCACTAAGTAGGTACTGTTTTTCTTAAAGCCATCTAAGCAGTTGTTGGTAATGAACTGGAAGTTGCCTTCTTCACCAAGGTTATCCTTAATGTTTTGGCGCGCGGATTCCACCGCCATAAAGCTTTCATCGACACAGGTGATACGAGCCTGTGGGTTCAATTGCCCAGCTTTGACACTCAATACACCATTACCGCAGCCAAGATCGATAATATGACGCAGCTCAGGATCTTGAGGGATGTGCTCTAGCATATAGCGAGCGCCTTGATCGAGTGCTTCTCCCGAGTAAACGTTCGGTAAATTTTTCAGGCGGATATCTTCGCCATCTACATCCCACTCAACAAAAGGCTCTACCGTTTGAATTGGCTGACAGTTTGGAGAAGATAGCACCAAACGGTGCTTTTTCTTCGCGAGAGAGGTTTTAGTTTCGCCTAAGTATTTCTCGAAAAGATTGAGCGTTGAGGTGTGAATCTCTTTTACCTTGTTGACACCGATCACTTGGCAGTCTTCAGGCAGCGCTTGACGCAACTGACTCAATTGCCAAATGAGGTGACGATTTGTTTTTGGCAGCTGCATCAGCACCAGATCAATGCCGTGTGGAATGTCATCCATCGTGTTCAGGAAATTGACGCGGTTACTTTGATTACGTTGTAAGTTTTTTAGAGCGCCACGGTGAGAGATAAATGAGTCGCTCATCATAGTGACGTCATGATCTTTGGAGAACCAAGCTGATAGAGCACCAAAGCTATCGTTCATGATCAGAATATGCTTGCCGGGCTCCAGATTCATCTCTTCAACGTGACTAATGATGTATTCGTCACCCGCATCCCAAGCTTGAAGGGTTTCATTTGAACGTTTAGGGAAACGATGTAAGGTCAATGTTCTATCTTGAAAGGTCAGTTCGGTTTTCATAGCTTGAGATACTTATATAAGGATTAACAAAGATATTGTCGCAAAAGCGCGCTAAACAAGATAGAAAAAACTCAAGCAAACTGATGTCGTTTGATAGTAATCACTCAGACAGTATTGCTGTTAGGGTTTATACTCAGCCAGCACTTCACGTTAATACGTTACTAAGGAATCGCAATGCTTCAAGAAGTTATCGAAACAAAATTACACAATGAATTTTCGCCAACTCATTTAAACGTGATCAACGAGAGTTATATGCACAATGTTCCAGCGGGTTCTGAGAGTCATTTCAAAGTGATCGTGGTCAGTGAAGCCTTCGACGGTTTACGACTGATTGCCCGTCATCGTGCGGTCAATAAAACTCTTGCAGAAGAATTAGCGGATAATCTTCACGCGCTGTCGATTCATACTTACACCAAAAGTGAATGGCTCAAGCAGTTAGAGAGTGTGCCAGATAGCCCTATGTGCATGGGGGGAGGCAAGTAATCGCCTGCATACAGAGTGGATCCTCGCTGTTTCGTTGTTGTTGAGCCTGTGAATGTCTCATTTTTCGGGCTCAAGTGTTGGTTGATTTATAGCCATTAAATACCTACAACGAGTAATGTTTTTATTAACAGTGTTTCAACATGCGTCGTAAAATGTCAGTTTGCGACAGAGTATTAATCTCTTGTTTGAAACGCGAATTAACAATTATTTTATCTGTGCGGTTCGTCAAGTTTATGCATATTTAAGTGCCTATATGCTTCAATTCTCGCCAAATAAAGACCTTGTTAAAGACATTGGTCATGGCATCAAGTTGTTAAAAAATGCTAGAATGCCGCACCTGATAAATCTCACGGGATTCCTGTGATGTATTTATTGAGATTATGTTGCGATTTTGGTGTCTCAAATCTACCAAAACCGGACACTGTAATATCGTGTCTAAGGGCGATTTTAAACGTCCTGAATTTACGCAATTAAAAGAATCTTTTTCCCGATAAAGTAGTGCAAGTGCGTATGATTACAATAAAGAAGGGTTTGGATCTTCCTATCGCAGGAACTCCATCCCAGGTGATTAATGATGGTAAGTCCATCACTAAAGTCGCCTTGCTTGGCGAAGAGTACGTTGGTATGCGTCCTACGATGCATGCTCGCGTTGGTGATGAAGTGAAGAAAGGCCAAGTTCTTTTTGCAGATAAAAAGAACCCAGGTGTTGTATTTACTTCTCCAGCAAGCGGTAAAGTTATTGAAGTGAACCGTGGTGCTAAGCGTGTTCTTCAATCCGTAGTGATTGAAGTAGCAGGTAATGAGCAAATCACGTTCAATAGCTATGAAGCTAACCAATTAGCAGGTCTTGACCGTGAAACGGTTAAAACTCAGTTAGTTGAGTCTGGCGCATGGACCGCTTTGCGAACTCGTCCGTTCAGCAAGGTTCCAGCAGTTGATTCTGAAACTCAAGCTATTTTCGTTACTGCTATGGATACGAATCCGCTAGCAGCTGAGCCAGAATTAATCATTAACGAACAGTCTGGTGCGTTCGTTGCTGGTTTAGATCTTCTTTCAGCTCTGACTAACGGTAAAGTGTACGTTTGTAAAAAAGGTACCAGCTTACCTCGTTCAGCTCAGTCTAACGTTGAAGAACATGTCTTTGATGGCCCACACCCTGCAGGTCTTGCAGGCACGCATATGCATTACCTATACCCGGTAAATGCACAAAATGTAGCGTGGAGCATTAACTATCAAGATGTTATCGCATTCGGTAAGCTTTTCCTTACTGGTGAGATTTACTCTGAGCGTGTTGTTTCTCTGGCAGGTCCTGTAGTGAACAACCCACGTCTAGTTCGTACTCAAATTGGTGCTAGCCTTGAAGAGTTAACTGACAGCGAGTTAATGCCAGGTGAAGTTCGTGTGATTTCAGGCTCTGTACTTACGGGTACTGAGGCAACAGGTCCACATGCTTTCCTTGGTCGTTACCATCAGCAAGTTTCTGTTCTACGTGAAGGTCGTGATAAAGAGCTATTCGGCTGGGCTATGCCTGGTAAGAACAAGTTCTCTGTTACTCGTTCATTCCTTGGTCACCTGTTTAAAGGTCAGCTGTTCAACATGACAACGACGACAAACGGTAGTGACCGCTCAATGGTTCCAATCGGTAACTACGAGCGCGTAATGCCTCTAGATATGGAACCTACATTGCTGCTTCGTGATCTATGTGCAGGCGACGTTGATAGTGCTCAAGCACTTGGTGCGCTAGAGCTAGACGAAGAAGATGTAGCATTGTGTACCTTTGTATGTCCAGGTAAGTACGAGTACGGTCAACTACTTCGTGAATGCCTAGATACGATTGAGAAGGAAGGGTAATTTTCATGGGCCTTAAAAAGTTTCTTGAAGACATCGAGCATCATTTTGAGCCAGGTGGTAAACACGAGAAGTGGTTTGCGCTTTACGAAGCAGCAGCGACCGTGTTCTACACACCAGGTCTTATTACAAAGAAAAGCTCGCACGTTCGTGATAGCGTTGATTTAAAACGTATCATGATCATGGTTTGGTTCGCGGTATTCCCAGCAATGTTCTGGGGTATGTACAACGCGGGTGGCCAAGCTATCGCTGCACTTAACCATATGTATGCAGGCGCTGAACTAGCATCTGTTATCGATGGTAACTGGCACTACTGGCTAACCGAAATGCTTGGCGCCTCCTTAGGAGCCGATGCAGGTGTTGGCAGTAAGATGCTACTTGGTGCGACTTACTTCCTACCTATCTACGCAACGGTATTCATCGTTGGTGGTTTCTGGGAAGTTCTGTTCTGTATGGTGCGTAAGCACGAAGTAAACGAAGGTTTCTTTGTTACTTCTATCTTATTCGCGCTGATCGTTCCGCCAACACTTCCTCTATGGCAAGCAGCACTAGGTATTACCTTTGGTGTTGTTGTCGCTAAAGAGATCTTCGGTGGTACGGGTCGTAACTTCCTGAACCCTGCTCTTGCTGGCCGTGCGTTCCTATTCTTTGCATACCCTGCACAGATTTCAGGTGACGTAGTTTGGACTGCTGCAGACGGTTTCTCTGGTGCAACTGCGCTTAGCCAATGGGCTCAAGGCGGCGGTAGCGCACTAATGAACGTAACATCGGGTGAAGCAATCACTTGGATGGATGCATTCATTGGTAACATCCCAGGTTCTATCGGTGAAGTATCGACTCTAGCACTTATGATTGGTGCAGCGATGATCGTTTACATGCGTATCGCTTCATGGCGCATCATTGCTGGTGTAATGATCGGTATGATTGCTGTGTCTACGCTGTTCAACGTGATCGGTTCTGATACTAACGCAATGTTCAGCATGCCTTGGCACTGGCACCTAGTTCTAGGTGGCTTCGCATTCGGTATGTTCTTCATGGCGACTGACCCAGTATCAGCTTCATTTACCAACAAAGGTAAGTGGTGGTACGGCATCCTAATCGGCGCAATGTGTGTAATGATTCGTGTAGTTAACCCTGCATACCCAGAAGGCATGATGCTTGCGATTCTATTCGCAAACCTATTTGCTCCTCTGTTTGACCACGTTGTAATCGAGAAGAACATTAAGCGGAGACTAGCGCGCTATGGCAAGTAATAACGATAGCATTAAAAAGACGCTGTTTGTTGTTATCGCATTGAGCTTAGTGTGCTCAATCATCGTTTCAACAGCTGCAGTTGTTCTTAAACCTAAGCAACAAGCTAACGCGGTTTTGGATCAGCAAACCAAGATCCTTGAAGTGGCGGGCATCGACGTTGCAGGTGACATCCCAGCTCTATACGCAGAGAATATCGAACCTCGTCTAGTGGATTTCGCGACTGGTGATTTCGTTGACGCTGACGCTGCGACATATGACCAACGTAAAGCGGCAAAAGATCCAGCTCAGTCAATCAAGCTTTCTGCTGAAGATGACATTGCTAAGATCCTTCGTCGTGCTAACACGGGTACGGTATACCTTGTGAAAGATGGCGCTGAAACTTCTAAAGTTATCATCCCTGTTCACGGTAACGGTCTATGGTCAATGATGTACGCATTCGTTGCGGTAGAAACGGATGGCAACACTGTTTCTGGTATCACTTACTACGAGCAAGGTGAAACTCCTGGACTTGGTGGTGAAGTTGAGAGCCCAACTTGGCGCGCTCAATTCGTTGGTAAGAAATTATTCGACGAAAATCACAAACCAGCTATTCAGGTTGTTAAAGGTGGCGCTCCTCAAGGTTCTGAGCACGGTGTAGATGGCCTTTCTGGTGCAACACTGACTAGCGTTGGTGTTCAACATACATTTGACTTCTGGTTAGGTGATATGGGCTTTGGTCCGTTCCTAGCAAAAGTTCGTGACGGAGGTCTGAACTAATGTCTAGTGCAAAAGAAATTAAAAAGAGCATCTTAGCGCCGGTGTTGGACAACAACCCAATCGCGCTACAGGTTCTTGGTGTGTGTTCTGCTCTTGCGGTAACCACTAAGCTAGAAACAGCATTTGTTATGACTATCGCGGTAATGTTCGTTACTGCTCTGTCTAACTTCTTCGTTTCTTTGATCCGTAACCACATTCCTAACAGTGTGCGTATCATCGTTCAGATGGCAATCATCGCATCATTAGTAATCGTGGTAGACCAAGTGCTAAAAGCATACCTATACGATATCTCTAAGCAGCTATCTGTATTCGTAGGCCTAATCATTACTAACTGTATTGTAATGGGTCGTGCTGAAGCATTCGCAATGAAGTCTGCGCCAATCCCATCTCTAATCGATGGTCTTGGTAATGGTCTTGGTTACGGTTTCGTTCTTATCACTGTTGGTTTCTTCCGTGAGCTTCTAGGCTCTGGCAAACTATTTGGTATGGAAGTACTACCTCTAGTGAGCAACGGTGGTTGGTATCAGCCAAACGGCTTGATGCTTCTAGCACCTTCTGCATTCTTCCTAATTGGTTTCTTGATTTGGGCAATTCGTGTGTTCAAACCAGAACAAGTAGAAGCGAAGGGGTAAGGTAGTCATGGAACATTATATTAGTCTGCTCGTTAAATCGATTTTCATCGAAAACATGGCGCTTTCTTTCTTCCTAGGTATGTGTACATTCCTAGCGGTATCGAAGAAAGTTAAAACTTCTTTTGGTCTTGGTGTAGCGGTCGTTGTAGTACTTACAATCGCTGTTCCTGTAAACAACCTTGTTTACACACACATCCTAAAAGAAAATGCACTTGTTGCCGGTGTCGATTTAAGTTTCCTTAACTTCATCGCATTCATCGGTGTTATCGCGGCACTTGTACAAATCCTAGAGATGGTTCTAGACCGTTTCTTCCCACCTTTGTACAACGCACTAGGTATCTTCCTGCCACTGATCACAGTTAACTGTGCCATCTTTGGTGGTGTATCTTTCATGGTAACTCGTGACTACAACTTTGCTGAGTCTGTTGTTTACGGCTTCGGTTCTGGTGTGGGTTGGATGCTAGCTATCGTTGCTCTTGCGGGTATCCGTGAGAAAATGAAGTACTCTGACGTACCTCCTGGTCTTCGTGGCCTTGGTATCACGTTCATTACTGTTGGTCTGATGGCGTTAGGCTTTATGTCTTTCTCTGGTGTTCAACTGTAGGGTAAGCACCCAGTAATAAGGAATAACAAATGTTTAGTATTATTCTTGGCGTAGCGATGTTTACCATTATTGTACTGGCTCTAGTACTAGTGATTCTTTTCGCTAAGTCTAAGTTAGTACCATCAGGTGATATCACTATTTCAGTAAACGGTGACCCTGAAAAGGCGATCGTTACTCAACCTGGTAGCAAGCTACTTGGTGCCCTAGCTGGCGCTGGTATCTTCGTATCTTCTGCTTGTGGTGGCGGTGGCTCTTGTGGTCAGTGTCGTGTAAAAGTTAAGTCTGGTGGTGGCGACATCCTTCCAACTGAACTTGATCACATCACAAAAGGTGAAGCTCGCGAAGGCGAACGTCTTGCATGTCAAGTTGCTATGAAAACGGACATGGAGATTGAACTAGACGAAGATATCTTTGGTGTTAAGAAGTGGGAATGTACTGTTATCTCGAATAACAACGAAGCGACTTTCATCAAAGAGCTGGCTCTAGCTATCCCTGAAGGTGAAGAAGTTCCGTTCCGCGCGGGTGGTTACATTCAGATTGAAGCTGAACCACATCACGTGAAATACGCAGATTACGATATTCCTGAGGAATACCGTGGTGACTGGGATAAGTTCAACTTGTTCCGTTACGAGTCTATCGTTAAAGAGCATTCGATCCGTGCTTACTCTATGGCTTCATACCCAGAAGAGAAAGGCATCATCAAGCTTAACGTGCGTATCGCAACTCCGCCGCCAAACAACCCTGATGTAGCTCCTGGTGTGATGTCTTCATACATCTGGTCTCTTAAAGAAGGCGACAAATGTACTATTTCTGGTCCATTTGGTGAGTTCTTTGCTAAAGACACAGACAATGAAATGGTCTTCATCGGTGGTGGTGCAGGTATGGCGCCAATGCGTTCACATATCTTCGACCAACTTAAGCGTCTTAACTCTACTCGTAAGATGTCTTACTGGTATGGTGCACGTTCTAAGCGTGAGATGTTCTACATTGAAGACTTCGATGGCCTAGCGGCTGCAAACGAGAACTTCGTGTGGCACTGCGCACTGTCTGATCCTCAACCTGAGGACAACTGGGACGGTTACACTGGCTTCATCCATAACGTATTGTACGAAAACTACCTGAAGGATCACGAAGCTCCTGAAGACTGTGAGTACTACATGTGTGGTCCACCAATGATGAACGCGGCTGTTATCGGCATGCTGAAAGATCTTGGTGTAGAAGATGAAAACATCCTACTCGATGACTTCGGTGGTTAATTCACTTAAGTAATTGATATTATGGCTGACTCTCGCGAGTCAGCCATTTGTTTTTCTAAGACTATTTTTAAAAACATAGCGATTTATATAAGAAAGAGTAGGGCATTCAAAGAGCGATTTTTACTCTTATTTTTCCTTATATAAATCCTCAACTTTAGACAGGAGTAAACAAGTGAGAATTTGGCTTGTTGCATTAACTTCTTTGATTTTTCTTGCGGGCTGCGAGCAACCAAGAGAGCAAGTGCATTTAAGTGGCCCAACAATGGGTACCAGTTACAACATTAAATATATCAAAGGTGATCAATTTCCTGAGTCTAATGAAATTCATACCGAGATCGATCGTTTGCTTGAGCAAGTCAATGATCAAATGTCGACCTATCGCGAAGGTTCAGAGCTGAGCCGCTTCAACCAGCATAAAGGCTCGGACGCATTCGAAGTCTCTGAACAAACTGCGACTGTTGTGAAAGAAGCGATTCGTTTGAACGGTCTTACTGAAGGTGCGTTAGATGTTACGGTTGGTCCATTAGTTAACCTTTGGGGGTTTGGTCCTGAAGCGCGTCCAGAAGTGGTCCCTACAGACGAAGATCTTGCTGCTCGTAGAGCGAAGGTCGGCATTCATCATCTAAGCATTGAAGGTAACAAACTCACCAAGGATCTACCTAACTTATATGTCGACCTGTCAACCATTGCAAAAGGTTGGGGTGTTGATGTAGTTGCCGATTATCTCGATTCTATCGGTATTCACAACTACATGGTTGAGGTTGGCGGTGAAATCCGTTTGAAAGGCCTAAACCGCGACAATGTAGGTTGGCGTATTGCGATTGAGAAGCCAACGGTTGAAGAGCGCACTATTCAAGAGATCATTGAACCTGGAGATATGGCGATAGCAACATCGGGTGATTACCGCAACTATTTTGAGCACGATGGTGTCCGTTACTCACATATCATCAACCCGGAAACGGGCAAACCCATTCATCATAAAGTGGTTTCAGTGACGGTTTTAAACCCATCCTCAATGACTGCAGACGGCTTATCTACTGGCCTTATGGTGTTAGGTGAGGTAAAAGGAATAGAAGTCGCAAACCAACATGGTATCCCAGCATTTATGGTGGTAAAAACAGCAGATGGTTTTGATGAGATTGCTTCTGAAGCATTCAAGCCATACTTAGGTAAATAAGGCAAGCGAGAGAATTATGAATACATTTCTGATTACATTTGGTGTTTTTCTAGCCGTCATTGCAGCTATGTCGATTGGCTATATCATCCAAAAGAAAGTGGTGAAAGGTAGCTGTGGCGGATTGGGTGCTGTGGGTATTGATAAAGTATGTAACTGCCCAGAACCTTGTGACGCGCGTAAAAAGCGCGAAGCTCGTGAAGCTTACCGTGAAGAGAAACTGGCTGAACGTCAGCAAAAAGAAGCGGCTTGGAACAAAGATCGTATCGCGTAATTGGTCACCGCGAGTAATTAGTCACCGTGATTAGGGGGAGATTCACTACCCCCTTAAATGAAAAGCTCAAGATTTTCGTCTTGAGCTTTTTGGGTTTTAGAGCCTTTTGTTAAAACTTGCTCACGCAGTTGATTATCGAACATTCCGGTAAGAACAATGATTTTTTGTTGGTAGCCTAAGACGAGATCAATGATTTCACCGTCTTGTCCATTAGGCAAGCAGTAGTCTAAGACGGTACACAAGAAATCCGTCTCTTGCTCTAGTATGGCTCTCGCCTTAGGTATAGATTCAGCAAGCGCTACCTCATAGCCACTATTTTTCAGTTGTTGGTACAGGTAGTTGCGAAATGCACGGCTATCCTCCACCACTAGTATTTTTTCACTCAAAAGCTAGCCCTACTTATAGACCAAATACTCGTTCACGATAGTAACAGAGGAGTAAATCGTTGTTGAAGAGTAAACCTTTAAGCTGGACTCTAGATCATTTTTAATCCGATAATAATTGATTTATACTGTTTATTGATACAGTTGTAGGGTTAGGTTATTACTCGATGTCTAGTGGGTGTGAAGAGAAAATAAGAAAGATAATCCATGTCGATATGGATTGTTTTTACGCGGCTGTAGAAATGCGTGACAACCCTGCCTACCGAAATCGACCACTGGCCGTTGGCGGGCATGAAAAGCAGCGTGGTGTTCTGAGTACCTGTAATTACGAAGCACGCAAGTTTGGTATTCGCTCGGCAATGCCGACTGGGAAAGCACTTCAATTATGTCCTAATCTATTGGTTGTGCCGGGAAGAATGTCGGTCTATGTCGAGATCTCTAAAAAGATCCGTGAAATATTCTCTCGATACACATCAATCATTGAACCACTTTCCTTGGATGAAGCTTTCCTTGATGTCACCGATTCTAAGCAGTGTCATGGTTCGGCCACTTTGATTGCCGAGTCGATTCGCCGTGATATTTGGAATGAACTGAATCTGACCGCTTCTGCAGGTATTGCGCCGATTAAATTCTTGGCGAAAGTGGCCTCGGATCTGAATAAGCCCAATGGTCAGTTTGTTATCCCTCCACAGGATGTTCAGGCGGTGATCGATGAATTACCACTCGAAAAAATCCCTGGTGTCGGTAAGGTGAGCATCGAAAAACTGCAACTGGCTGGTTTTTTTACCTGTAAGGATATCAAAGAAGCAGACTATCGAGAGTTGCTGTTGAAATTTGGGCGTCAGGGAGCATCACTTTGGAAGCGTAGCCATGGCATTGATGAAAGGGAGGTGATCGTTGAGCGAGAGCGTAAATCGGTAGGAGTCGAGCGCACCTTTACTCAAAATATATCAACCTATGCTGAGTGTTGGCAGGTGATAGAAGACAAACTGTTTCCTGAGCTTGAAACTCGCCTAGAAAAAGCCAGCCCGAGTAAGGCGATCATCAAGCAAGGTATTAAGCTTAAGTTTGCCGACTTTCAACAAACCACCATTGAACACATACATGCTTCGCTTGATCGCGATCACTTCAAAGAGCTCTTGAGCGAAATACTAAAAAGGCAGCAAGGACGAGAAATACGGTTACTCGGTTTAAGCGTAATGCTGCAACCCAAAGATCAGATGCGTCAGTTGAGCTTCTTTTAAGGAAAGGTTTGGCAGCTTAGGTTTAGAAGTATTGTTGTTTGAGTGCCGACTAGACTTCACGGCCTAGTCGGTTTTTTCAACAAACCAAGACGATGATTACCTAGGAAGCTGTTCAACTCGCGCTAAGGTGTCACTGAAGGGGTGCTGTTCTAACTTCCCGTAACCGACCATTTTACTGGCTTTAAGTTTGGTTGAAAGCGGGGTGGCGATTCCGCATAGAAAGCGGGTGATGGCCTCATCGGTAATCAGTTGCTGGTTGCTGGAGATGAACTCATGAATCCAGGCCATCACGGTTTCATCATCAACAGGCTCAACATCAACGGTTGGTAAGGTTGCTACTTGACCGCGACATACTGAACAGTGGCCACACTTGGTTGGCGCTTTATCATCGGCAAAGTAACTTGCAAGACGTGAGCTTAAGCAGGTGTCCGCTTCAAAGAAGTTCAGCATCTGATTAAGGCGATTGATTTCACTATTCTCTTTTGCCTTAAACAACTCCGTTAATCGTTCAGATAACTGCATCATTTCTTCAGAGGTACTGTGAATTGCGTAGACATCTGTGATCTGTTTGCTTTCGAGCTCAATCCAACCTTGTTCATTAAAGTAATCAATAGCGGCAATCACACGCTGGCGGTCCGCTTGGAAGTGTGTCCAAAGCGCTTCGAAATCAACTTGGCACCAGACTCTTGCTTGTGGTGAGCATTGAAAGATAGCTTCAACAAAGTTACGACGTTCTCCTTGGAACTGCTCGCAGATCTGCTGTTTAGGGCGAATGAACTTAAATTTGTAGTCTGCGAAGTAGCTGTACTTCGGCTCAATCACCCCTTCAATTTCGAGGTAAACCAGCAGTGTTTTAAGCGGTAGCTGACGAATGTTGGATTCACGCGAGAGCTGATTAAGCATGATCTCCCATTGATTCGAACCCGAAGCATTAATGTTTCGGTTTTCGTAGATCTCTTTCAATACTGCCTGGATCGATATGTTGTCTGGCGTATCGCCAAAGACGAAGTTCTCTAGTGTGCTCAAGCCGTGTTTATTCGCTAGCAATATACACTCAGAAGCTTGTCCGTCTCGTCCTGCTCTACCTATTTCTTGAGAGTAGTTTTCTATCGATTTTGGTAAGTCAAAGTGAATCACTCGGCGAATATTCGACTTGTCGACACCCATACCAAATGCAATCGTTGCCACGATACAGTTGATGTCATCACTCATGAATTGATGTTGGATGGCGTCTCTGTTTTCTGGCTTAAGACCGGCATGATAAGCCACAGCATTAACACCAGCATTCCGAAGGTGCTGAGCGACCATCTCTGCTGTTTGTTGAAGAGTGACATACACAATAGTCGGAGCGAGAGAAGCTTGGTTGACGACATTGCACAAGGTTTCTAGTTTGCTGGCTTGGTTGCAAGGTTGAATTGAAAGGTCTAGGTTTTGACGATAAAAACCTGTCACTACAACACGCTCTTCATTGATATCAAACTTAGACTTCATATCTTGGATAACAGATGTCGTCGCGGTTGCCGTGAGCAATAGTACTTGAGGAATATTCAGTTGTTTTTGGTATTGAGGTAGTTTTAGGTAGTCAGGTCTGAAGTTGTGACCCCATTCCGAGATGCAGTGCGCTTCATCGACCACTAACAGAGAAATCGGTACTTGAGAGATGAACTGACGAAAGCGTTCGTTCTTCAAGCGTTCAACCGAGATCATTAGAATTTTTGTGTCACCGTTGCGCACCGACTGCATCACCTGCTGGGTGGTTTGTCGGTCTTGGCTTGATTCTATCGCGGCCGCGCTGATGCCCTTGTTGTGCAAAAAGCTGAGTTGATCTTTCATTAAAGCTAATAGCGGCGATATCACTAATGTTAAGTGTGGTAGCGCTAGTGCTGGCAATTGATAGCAAAGGGATTTGCCTGAGCCTGTCGGAAATATCGCGGCAGTCGAGTGGCCAGATAGAACATTATCAATGACTTGTTTTTGTCCGTGACGCAGTGAATCGAATCCGAATACTTGTTTTAGCTTCTGCTCAATCATGTGTTCTACCTGAATTAATAAGTGTGTTATTGATGCTAAAGCGGGCGACTATTGGTGATAGCGTCGCTTGATGAATCAAATGTCTTGCACCTGATTGTACCTAATTCTATTCTGTAGCTCCTATAGAAAAGCACCTCAATAGTATGAATAAGTCTGAACTGCGCCAAATAATTTTAGAGCACCTCGAATCCCGATTACACATTGCACAGTCTGCGACTCAGCGTGCCATCGACGCTGCGACGGATGAAGAGACAGTGCCTGAGCATAAGTACGATACATTGGCGCTAGAAGCGTCGTATCTCGCGCATGGGCAAGCGGTGAGAGTGCAAGAGTGTGAAGACGATATTCAGTGTTACCGAAACCTTGTATTGCGAGATAGCGAAAAAATTACGGTGAGCAGCTATGTGGTGGTGATTGACGAGCATGATCACTATAAACACTTTTTTATGGGGCCGAGCGTCGGGGGGCTTTCTGTATCGTGGAATGACAACGAAGTTGCTATCGTGACGGCAAATGCCCCTTTTGGTCAGGCGCTAATGGGTAAAGAACTCGGTGATGAAATTGAATTTAAAGTCGCAGATAAACAGTTTTGCTATGAAGTCATTTCTGTTGATTGAATAGTTGAACCATCTTCCCTGACAAAGAAGCATAAACTCAGGGTATAGTAATCTGGCAGATTGATGAGAGGATGTTATGAAAAAAAGGCTATTAATTACATCGTTAACTGCGGCAATCTCGGTTATGAGCCTGCCAACGTTTGCAGCTCAGTGTCGAGTTGATTTGAAAAATGAATTGCGAATCGATGATCAAAGCGTCGAGATCCACCAAGCTGATGGGGATACTGCCGTTATCGATAATAACTATGATCTTTATATTGATGGCGCAAAGGTTGACCTTGATGCTGCTCAGCAAGCCGCGATTGAGAAATACCGTGACACAATGAGTGAGTATCTGCCAAAAGCAAAACAGCTGGCAAGCGAAAGCTTAGCCTTAGCCAACGATGTTATTGATGATATCGCGATTAGTTTAGATTCCCCTGAATCGTTCGATAATGTCAAAGAATCCATGCAAACGTTTTTGGCTGATCTAGAGGCTCGTTACTATCAGGATGGTGAGCTAGTGTTGCCCGCAGACAGTTTCGAATCGATGGTGAGTGGTTGGTCTGAAGATTTCGAGAAGGCGAAAGAGATCTTTAACCAAGAGTTTATTTCAAGTGCCTTTAACGCGATGTCAGAGAAAATGCAACAAGAGGGAGGGTTAAACCTGACTGAGTTGGCTGACAGTATGGCTCAATTAAAACTCAAAGTTGAAGAGCGAATGAAAGCGCATTCTCAACAAGTTGAAGAGCAAGCGGCTGAACTCTGTGACTCTCTTGATGATATGACAGAGCAAGAGCAAGAGCTGCACAACCTGATTCCTAACCTTAAAGATTATCAAGTGTTTACGATTTAGCTTGAATGTTGAAAACTATGCTAAAGAAAAGGTGCTCTAGCAATTGCTAGAGCACCTTTTTTATCAATCTTAGAGCGAACATCAATAATCAAATGAGATTATTTGATTTCCATGCCTTGAGCTTGTAAGTCAGCATGGTAAGAAGAGCGCACAAACGGCCCACAAGCTGCGTGAGTAAAGCCTAGCTCTAGAGCAATCTCTTTCAGCTCATCGAACTCAGAAGGCGGTACGTAGCGTTCTACTGGTAAGTGGTGACGGCTTGGGGCTAGGTATTGGCCCAGTGTCAGCATCGTCACGCCATGTTCGCGTAGGTCTTTCAGTACTTGAATGATTTCTTCTTTTGTCTCACCAAGGCCCATCATCACACCTGATTTGGTTGGGATCTCAGGGTGTTGCTCTTTGAACTTCTTCAGCAAATTGAGAGACCACTTATAGTTCGCACCCGGACGCGCTTTACGATATAGGCGTGGTGCTGTCTCTAGGTTGTGGTTGAAAACATCGGGCGGATTGTCTTTCATCAGATCAAGCGCAACGTCCATACGACCACGGAAGTCTGGAACCAGTGTTTCGATACGAATATTTGGGTTTAGTTCGCGAATCTCACGGTTACAGTCAGCAAAGTGTTGAGCACCGCCGTCACGCAAGTCATCACGGTCAACGGAAGTGATGACGACATACTTCAGTTTCATGTCTTGAATCGTCTTAGCCAGTTTCTTCGGCTCTTCTGCTTCAGGAGCAACAGGACGACCATGGGCAACATCACAGAACGGGCAGCGACGAGTACAGATAGCGCCAAGAATCATAAACGTTGCCGTACCGTGGTTAAAACACTCGGCTAGGTTAGGGCAAGACGCTTCTTCACAAACTGAGTGCAGGTTGTTTTTGCGCATTGCTGATTTGATTTCTTGAATACGATGGCTGTCTGAAGGAAGTTTAATCTTCATCCATTCTGGCTTACGTAGAACTTCTTTCTGTTCAGCAGGCATATTCTTTACGGGAATTAATGCCATTTTGTCAGCGTCACGATATTTAACGCCTTTTTCCATTTGGATTGGTTTGCTCATGATTTTATGCTTCTGCTGTAATGTGACTGGTGGCTTGAATGTCTACTTGGTCATAGCCGAGTAGTTCTACGAGCTCTTGTATTAACTGTTGCTCAACGTTCTCTAGCTCACTGGGGCCGCCGAGTTGGCTTACTTGCGCCATTTCCATACCTTGGTAACCGCATGGGTTAATACGTAGGAATGGAGACAGGTCCATATCAACGTTGAGTGCTAACCCGTGGAACGAGCAGCCACGTCGAATGCGTAACCCGAGAGAACAGATTTTCTTGCCATCGACATAAACACCAGGCGCGTCTGGTCGGGCAGTTGAATCGATATTGTAAGCTTTCAGAGTATTGATTACGAGGTTCTCGATATGAGTCACCAAATCACGCACTCCGAAGCTTTTTCGGCGGATATTAATCAGGAAATAAGCCACTAATTGACCTGGACCATGATACGTTACTTGGCCACCACGGTCGCTTTGAATCACAGGGATATTCCCCGCATTCAAAACATGTTCAGCTTTGCCTGCTTGCCCTTGAGTGAAGACTGGGTTGTGCTCAACCAGCCAAACTTGGTCTGCGTCTTCTTCCGTTCGTTCGTCAGTGAACTTATGCATGGCTTTCCATACCGGTTCGTAATCCTGACGGCCTAATTTTTTTACGATTAGCTTATTTTGCAAAGCAGCACTCCCTCAAGGATTAATAAAGTGAACGCATTATAAACGTGAAACAAGATTCTAACTACAGATGGACAGCAAGGTTTTTCAACTTTCTTTGTATTAATTGAAAATAAATTTGAATGAGTATGGCTCTCATCGGTCGCTTAAAACAAAAACAGCGGCAATAAGCCGCTGTTTTTAATCGTCATCGAAGGTTATAGAACCATACGAACGATATCAATTTCGCCAAGTTCTTTATAGAGCGTTTCTACCTGCTCAATGGATGTCGCGGTAATGTTGATAGAAACTGAGTGGTAGTTGCCTTTGGCACTTGGTTTAAGTGTCGGGCTGTAATCACCAGGAGCATGGCGCTGGATCACTTCTAACACTAGCTCAGTCAGTTCTGGCTTAGCGTGGCCCATTACTTTGTAAGTGAATGAACAAGGGAACTCTAAGAGGTCTTTTAGTTTTGCATCAGAATTGATGTTCATGATTAGCTCCAAAAGGCTAGACTCTCGCAAATTGGCGAAATGTCGATAAAAAGTGTGTTCGGTCAACAGACACGAGTAATAAGGCGGAATATTACGTGTAAATATCACCGAACTCAAGATCAACAAAAGCCGCAAATTGCGGCTTTTGGTTCATTAATGACTAAGTTTGTTTCGTTAATGAGTAAATCAGTAATTGACTCATTAGGTTAGCTATACAATAAGTTTAGGTTTGGCTAAGAACAAACCTTTTACTTATTTAGAATAAACCTTTGAACAGCAGCACTAGGTAGTCCCATAGGCGGCTAAATAGGCTACCTTGCTCTACATCTTCAAGAGCAAGCAATGGGTATTCGGCAACGTCTTCACCGTCGACTTGGTAGAAGAGTTTTCCAACCACATCCCCTTTGCTGATTGGCGCTTCTAGCTCTTGCTCAAGAACAAAGCTGGCTTTTAGGTTCTTCGCTTGGCCGCGAGGTAGCGTCACGAAAGTATCTTCGTTAACACCCAGTGCAACCGTATCTTGGCTACCCATCCAGATCTTCTCATTAACGAAGGTTTCACCAGCCGTATGCGGTGCCACAGTTTCAAAGAAGCGGAAACCGTAGCTCAACAGTTTTTTACTTTCTGTTTTACGAGCGTTCGCATTCTTAGTGCCCATCACTACCGCTACCAGGCGCATCTTACCTTCTGTCGCTGAGCTTACAAGGCTGTATCCTGCATTGCTTGTGTGGCCTGTTTTGATGCCATCAACGTTCATGCTCTTATCCCATAACAGACCGTTACGGTTGTACTGAGTGATACCGTTGTAAGTGAATTTTTTCTCTGAGTAGACTCTGTACTCGCTCGGAACGTCGCGAATCAGAGCCTGACCAAGGAGCGCCATATCATAAGGTGTTGAGTATAGATCTGGGTTGTCTAAACCATGTGCGTTCGCAAAGTGGGTGTCGCTCATGCCAATCGAGCTTGCCCATGCATTCATAAGATCAACAAATGCGTCTTCAGAGCCTGCGATATGCTCCGCCATAGCCACACAAGCATCGTTACCTGATTGGACGATGATGCCTCGGTTTAGCTCTTCAACTTTTACCGTTGTACCGACTTCAATGAACATTTTCGATGAGTCTGGGAAGTTTTTCGCCCACGCATTTTCACTGATGACCACATCGTCATTAAGGTTGATGTTACCACGTTCAAGTTCTTGACCGATCACGTAGCTCGTCATCATCTTGGTTAAACTTGCTGGAGAAAGTTGAGTTTTCATCTCTTTCTCGGCCAGTACTTTACCTGAATGGTAGTCCATCAGAACAAAACCTTTAGCAGCGATTTGAGGTGCGTCAGGAACAACAATAGGAGCAGCAAATGAGGATGTCACTATTGTTGCTGAAAGGGCAACAGAAGTCGTAAAAATCGATTTAACAAGTTTATTAGATTTAATCATTTTGAATGCAATTATTTGGTTAACTATTCATATATTAACAGAATCATTCTGTTACACCAGAGCGCTGATACCAGAAGTAACTGTTAGATTAATTAGCGAGTTAGCGTGTGCTTTTTATATAAGCAGATGGGTAACCCATCTGCTTAATCTGTTCTAGTTTTTCTTGGGTCAGAGCGTAGTCATGAAATGGGCCAAGCATCAGTCGGTAGTTATCATCATTGGGCTGCAAGAAAGTGGCGACTGAGAGCTTTTCGCCGAGATCTTTGGCTAATTGCTCTGTTCTGTCCTCATGTGGCGAGGTGGCAACCTGAATAATAAATTGAGGTAAAGCGTCTTTTTTATTCGCGTCGGTTGGAATAGCCACAGTGATAACCTCAATCTCAACATTTGCGGTACCTGTATTAACGATATCGAGCTTGTGAGCAGCAGCGTAGCTGAGGTCAATAATACGACCATCATGAAATGGCCCACGGTCATTGATACGTACAATGGTCGCTTTATTGTTATCGGTATTGGTCACTTTTACATAGCTCGGAATAGGCAATGTTTTGTGAGCTGCAGACATCGAGTACATGTCGTAGATCTCGCCATTAGAGGTTAAATGGCCATGAAATTTTTTTCCGTACCAAGAAGCCTGACCTTTTTCGGTAAACCCTTCAGCTTCTTTTATGATGCTGTAATCTTCACCACGCAACGTGTAGTTACTGTTACCGCCCAAACTATAAGGCTCATACTGAGGCTGAGCATCTTCGATATGTTCAACGGAAATCGGCGCGTCAGGTGCGATGTCTGAATCGATATCATAGCGACCATCCGTCTTTTGAGAAGAACAGCCATTGATTAATACCGCTAAGCTAACGGTCGCGATGATTTTCTTGAGTGGTCGTTCGTCAACCAAAGATGCTTTGTTTATGTGTGTTGTAATCGACATCGATTAGGTCGCCTTTGAGAATGATTTTCTGTGGGTATGTATCGACATTAAGATACCAAAACCGGCCATGAGAGTGACCATTGACGTACCGCCGTAACTGACAAGTGGAAGAGGAACACCTACTACAGGCAGAATGCCACTGACCATGCCAATGTTAACAAAAATATAAACGAAGAAACTCAGTACAATACTGCCACCCATCATTCGGCCAAATGCGGTTTGCGCTTGGCTCGCGAGCACTAAGCCGCGTCCAATGATGAATAGATAGATCGCCAGTAAAAGCAAAATACCAATCATGCCCCATTCTTCGGCAATGACCGCAAAAATAAAGTCAGTGTGACGCTCTGGGATAAATTCTAGTTGAGATTGAGTACCTTGTAGCCAACCCTTGCCAGATATGCCGCCCGAGCCTATCGCAATCTTACTTTGGATGATGTGATAACCTGCGCCGAGTGGATCAGACTCAGGGTCAAAAAGTGTTCTTACCCGTACTTTTTGATATTCGCGCATCAAGAAAAACCATAAGATTGGGATAAATGCGCCTAGTGCAATCGCGGCACTGGCGATGATTTTCCAGCTAATACCGGCAAGAAATATGACGAAGATCCCTGATGCGGCAATGAGGATTGAAGTGCCTAAGTCGGGTTGCTTAGCAATTAAAATTGTCGGCACAAACACCATGACCAACGATATCGCCAAGGTCTGAAAGGTGGGCGGAAGTGAGCGGTTACCGATAAACCTTGCAACCATTAATGGCACCGCAAGCTTTAAAAGCTCAGAGGGCTGGAATCGAACAAAGCCAAAGTTCAGCCAGCGCTGGGCGCCTTTTGATGCTTCTCCAAAAAACAATACCCCCAACAGCAATATGATACCGCTAGCAAATAGCACTGGAGCTAAGCTCTCATAGGTGCGGGGTGAAATCTGCGCTAAGAAGATCATGACACCTAAAGACAGCACCATACGCATCGCCTGACGATCCATCATCGCAAGGCTTTGACCACTTGCGCTGTACATGATTAGCAGGGCAACGCCCATTAACACTAGGATACCGAGCAGTAACGGTAGATCGATATGCAGTCTTTCAAACAAGGCTCTATTTCGACCAGTAGAAGGATCAAGTTTCATTATTTTGTTGCCTTACTTTCATCTTCTTCAGCGAGGATAATGTGATCTAATATTTTTCTAACGACAGGGCCGCCATTGGTTGAACCACCACCGGCATTCTCTAATACGACAGTCACAACCGCTTCTGGGTTTTCAAAAGGGGCATAACCAGTAAAGAGGGCGTGATCGCGTAAATGTTCGGCGATTTCGTCCGCGTTGTATTTTTCATCTTCCTTCAAGCCAAATACTTGTGCTGTGCCTGACTTGCCAGCTGTTTGGTAAGACATGTTTTGGAAAGAACGTCTTGCCGTACCTTTACGGCCATGGTTGACCAACTTCATACCTTTTTGAGCAATATCCCAGTATTTTTGTTTAACGCCAGTGATTGGTGGGTAAGTTTCGACTTCTGATAGTTGCTGTTGATCGAACGATTGATTATTCTCAATCGTTGAACGCAGCAAGTGAGGAGCGAGCACTTCACCTTCGTTGACTAATACCGAAGTAGCCTTTGCGATCTGCATCGGTGTTGCTGTCCAGTAACCTTGGCCAATGCCGACAGGGATGGTGTCACCTTGATACCAAGGCACGCGGTGTCGTGACATTTTCCATTCTCGGGTTGGCATATTCGCCTTACTTTCTTCGTAAATATCAATACCGGTGTAGTCACCAAAGCCAAACATCATCATCCATTTAGAGAGGCGATCGATACCTAGATCAAAGGCTATCTGATAGAAGAAAGTATCCACCGACTCTTCAATCGCTTTCTCAATATCGACGACGCCGTGCCCCCAGCGAAGCCAATCACGGAAAGGCTTTGTTTTCGAATTTGGTATCTTCCAATAACCCGGGTCGTTTCTTTTCGTGTTCGGGGTAATGACACGCTCTTGCAGCGCTGCAACTGCAATGAATGGCTTGATAGTTGAAGCGGGCGGATAAATACCCAGTGTTGCACGGTTCACCAAAGGCCTGTCTTTATTTTGCAGTAAGGCATTGTAACCTTTAGACGAAATACCGTGAACGAAGGCGTTTGGATCGTAGCTCGGGCTCGATACCATAGCTAACACGCCATTGTCTTTCGGGTCTAAAACTACCGCTGAGCCACGACGACCATCCAGCAAGTTATGCACGTATAGCTGCAGGTCAATATCAAGGTTGAGTACGATATCTTTACCTGGGATTGCGGGAACAAATTTGAGTGTGCGGATCACTCGTCCACGGCTATTGACCTCAACCTCTTGATATCCGGCAGTACCGTGAAGTATATCTTCATAGTAACGTTCAATACCTAGTTTGCCGATATCACGAGTGGCTTGGTAATTGGCGTCTTTTTCTTCTCGTTCCAATCGCTGCATGTCACGATCATTGATGCGAGACACATAGCCAATAACATGCGTTAGCACATCACCATAAGGGTAGAAACGTTTTAAAGTACCTGTTACTTCAACCCCAGGAAACCTGTGCTGGTTAACGGAAAAAACCGCAACCTGCTCTTCGGTTAATTGATTCAGAATTGGAACGGATTTAAAGCGTCTTGAATTACGACGTTCGCGATTAAAGCGCTCGATTCGTTCAGGTGGAATCTCGATTAACGCTTGGAGGCGAGCAAGCGTATCATCCATATCTTTGATTTTTTCGGGGGTGATTTCTAGGTTGAAAACGGGTTGGTTTTCAGCAAGAAGTACGCCGTTACGATCGTAAATTAACCCACGGTTGGGGGCAATTGGTACCACCTTGATGCGGTTGTCGTTCGAGCGAGTTTTATAGTCTTGATACTGATTAACTTGAATGTTGTAAAGGTTTACAACTAACAAGCTCATCATCACTATGATGCCTACAAACGCAACAAAAGCACGACGAGTAAATAGTCGTGCTTCTGCTTTGTAATCGCGGATTTGGCTACGTTTACGTAACATTAACGCTTATTCTCGATGATAAGGGTGATTAGCAGTGATGCTCCAAGCTCGATACAAGCTTTCAGCCATGATAACGCGTACTAATGGGTGAGGGAGAGTAAGCGCAGACAGAGACCAACTCTGGTCTGCTGCTGCTTTACATGCCGGAGCCAAGCCTTCAGGCCCGCCAATCAGGATAGAAACGTCACGGCCATCGAGCTTCCAGCTTTCTAATTGCTCAGCAAGCTGTGGGGTATCCCACTTTTTACCTGGAATATCAAGTGTGACAATTCGGTTGCCTTTAGGAACCGCCGCCAACATCGCTTCACCTTCTTTTTGAAGAATACGAGCAATATCGGCATTTTTTCCGCGTTTTCCGGCAGTGATTTCAATGAGCTCTAATGGCATGTCATGAGGGAAGCGGCGTTTGTATTCTTGAAACCCCTCTTCAACCCACTTTGGCATTTTTGTGCCAACTGCGATTAACTGGATCTTCAACGCTTAGCCCCAAAGTTTTTCTAGTTGGTAAAGCTCACGATGCTCTTCTTGCATAACGTGGAGCATGCTTGTGCCCATATCTAGAACCACCCATTCACCTTCTTGCTGGCCGTCCATACCTAGCGGTTGCATACCTGCTTTACGTACTTCATCAGCAACATGCTGGGCAATAGAGGTAACGTGGCGCTTAGAAGTGCCAGTACAAACAATCATGAAATCAGTCACACTTGATTTGCCTTCTACATCGATAGTTACAATCGATTCTGCTTTCATGTCGTCGGCTTTGTCTGCAAGAAAATCTTTTAGTTCTTCACGTAACACGGGGTGTTCCTTAAATCTGAATTTAGCTTTACTAGGGTCTGCTGACCCTAGAATATACCACGCTTTTAGGCGTGAAATGGTATTGAAGCGGAAGGGATACAAAACTCAACGCTTAACTGATGAATTAGTGGCCAAGGCGACTGTTCATATTGAGTTTTTGTCATCAACTCTGCCTGAGTGAGTAACGCAACGAGAGAGTGTAATTGAGAAATTGACACCCTTGTTAGCGCAGCGTTATAAAGCGGCTTTTTAGATTGCCAGATCCGGTGCTTTTCGAAGACCTGACTGATTGGCATCTGTTTCATCTGCTGCTGCATTTGCATTAGCAGGGTAAGTTCACGTTGTAAGCTACGTAGCAAAATTACCGCTTCGACCCCCTCAGCTTCCAATTGTCTTAGAATTCGTTGTGCTCGATTGCCTTTGCCTGCCAGTAAGGCATCAAGCCAGTGGTACGGGGTAAAGTGGTTGTGGCGACTCAAGGACTCTTCGAGTCGTATCAGTGTGAGTTTTCCATCGGGATACTGAAGCGCCAGTTTTTCTAGGCTTTGGGTGAGTGCAAATAAGTTGCCCTCATGCCATTGCGCTAGCATTTGAATGGCTTCAGGATCTGGCGCTAATCCGACTTGGCGGCACCGAGCTTGAACAAACTGAGGTAGCCTGCTGACATCAGGCGTTAGGCAGCTGACCCAATGGCCTTGATTTGACAGAGCCTTAAACCATTTTGCATTCTCTTGAGCCTTGGTGAGTTTGCTACCAACCAATATCAATAGAATATCGCTGTGGATATGCTCAGAAATGGCCAGTAGCTCTTTCGCTATCGTGGCATTTACTCCAGACTCTGGCAGTTCAAGTTCGATGATTTGACGGCTAGAAAATAGGCTCAATGCTTGAGTGCAGTCGTAGACTTGATTCCAGTCGAGGCTGCTATCAATCGCAAAGCGGTGCCGCTCGTCAAACCCTTGTTGTTTTGCCGCCTTTTGAATCGCTTCTCGGCTTTCTTGCAATAGCAGCGACTCGTTACCAAAAATGAGGTAAACATTGCCCAACTGTTTGGCAAGTTGTTCGGATAAGCGATCAGCAAAAATACGCATCAAATAACCCTATTATTCAGCCGATTCGCTTACTGATGATGGTTTGGTAGAGTCAGATGCGCTGTCAACGTCCTCGATTTCAACATTCTTGATGTTGTATTGCTTTTCGAGCTCTTTCACTTGAACCTGTTCTAGTTGATCTAGATTCATGGTATCTGCCGCAATATTGGCTTTGAGGCGAGCCATTTGGCGCAAGATCTGGCTAGTGGCCAGCTTACGCATCTCATCTTCAATCATGTCTCGCTCAACCGATTTTGCCAGTGCCGTCAACGGGTTATCTAGGTAGCTGCGAGTGACGCTGGTCGAGAAGGTTTTGTCACCAAGCTCTGGGATAGTCACGCGGTAAGACGCACGGAAGGTCAGCTCTTTCTCTGCAGCACGAGTATTTTGGTAAAGTGATAGCGTTCGCTCACTGACATTTTCTCGAATGATATGTAGGTTTGGTATGTTGGCAGCCGGTGGCACAATGTTGACATCATTCATACGTAACTGACTTTTAATCATGCGCGTAAACGTACTGTATTGGTCATAACTGGTTACGGAGATCTTGTTGAGCTCTTCAGGAACAGAATAGTCACCACGTAGGTGAAAACCACAAGCACTTAACAGGCTGACGGTTAAAATAACAACAGTAACTTTCAATGAAGATAGTGAAATCAGGCGCATTATTTGATGGTTCTCATGAAGGTAGAATAGTTATTTAAAGGCTTTAGCTAGTTTGAGTTGTTGGGCTCAAGTCTAAAGCGCTTAAATAAGTAGACAGGGCAATTTAATTGCCCTGTCTAGAGACTGCTAAAAACGAAATAAGTTCGTTACAACAGTTATATATGCAGACTAAAACCAGTTAGCCAGTTTTGGTCTACAACTGATTAGCTAGCCAATGTTAGTTAACTATTATTAATTAGCAACGATGTTTAGAAGCTTACCAGGTACGAAGATAACCTTACGGATCGTTAGGCCATCTAGGAACTTCTTAGCGTTCTCATCGTTGAGACCAAGCTCACGAACTTGCTCTTCGGTCGCATCAGCAGCAACAGTCAGTTTCGCACGTAGCTTACCGTTGATCATGACAACGATAGTCTTCTCGTCTTCAACTAGCGCTTTCTCATCGAAAGTTGGCCATGTTGCTGAATCTACGTTTGATTCACCCAGTGCAATCCACATTTCGTAAGAGATGTGTGGAGTCATTGGGTAAAGCATACGAACTACCGCTTTTAGTGCTTCATCAAGGATTGCACGATCTTGTACAGATTCTTGAGGTGCTTTCGCCAGCTTGTTCATCAGTTCCATGATCGCAGCGATTGCTGTGTTGAACGTTTGGCGGCGGCCGATATCGTCCGTTACTTTCGCGATAGTCTTGTGGATATCACGACGAAGTGCTTTCTGGTTACCAGATAGCGCAGCAGCGTCAACAGTTTCTGCAGCACCCTTAGAAGAGTGAGCGTGAACCAGTTTCCAAACACGTTTAAGGAAACGGTTTGCGCCTTCAACGCCAGACTCTTGCCACTCAAGTGTCATGTCTGCAGGAGAAGCAAACATCATGAATAGACGTACTGTATCAGCGCCGTATTTGTCTACCATTTCTTGTGGGTCGATACCGTTGTTCTTAGATTTAGACATTTTGATCATGCCTGAGTGTTCAACATCGCGTCCTTGAGCATCGACTGCTTTTTCGATGCGACCTTTGCCGTCACGTTCAACCGTTACGTCAGTCGGTGCAATCCACTCTTTGGTGCCTTTTTCGTTTTCGTGATAGAACGCGTCAGCCAGAACCATGCCTTGACATAGTAGTTGCTTGAACGGTTCGTCAGACGTCACGTAGCCAGCATCACGTAGAAGCTTATGGAAGAAACGAGAGTAAAGCAGGTGCATACAAGCGTGTTCGATACCACCCACGTATTGGTCAACTGGTAGCCAGTAGTTTGCTTTCTCTGGATCTAGAATGTCATCAGCTTGTGGTGAACAGTAACGAGCGTAGTACCATGAAGATTCCATGAACGTATCGAACGTGTCTGTTTCACGTAGAGCTGGTTCGCCGTTGAATGTTGTTTCAGCCCAAGACTTGTCAGCCTTGATTGGGCTCGTTACGCCATCCATTACGACATCTTCAGGAAGAATGACAGGCAGTTGGTCTGCTGGTACTGGGTGAACTTCACCGTCTTCAGTGGTTACCATAGGGATTGGAGCACCCCAGTAACGCTGACGAGATACACCCCAGTCACGTAGACGGAAGTTTACTGTCTTCTTACCTTTACCTTCAGCTTCAAGCTTCGCAGCAATTGCATCGAATGCTTCTTGGAACGCAAGACCATCGAATTCACCAGAATCGAACAATACACCTTTCTCTGTGTAAGCAGCTTCAGAAACGTCTAGTTCAGAGCCATCTTCAGGTTTGATTACTGGGATGATATCGATGCCGTACTTAGTGGCGAATTCGTAGTCACGTTGATCGTGAGCAGGAACCGCCATTACTGCACCTGTGCCGTAATCCATAAGTACGAAGTTTGCTACGTATACAGGCACAACACGACCGTTAAGAGGGTGGATAGCTGTTAGGCCCGTATCCATACCTTTCTTTTCCATCGTTGCGAGTTCAGCTTCAGCAACTTTCGTGTTACGACACTCTTCAACGAATGCAGCAAGCTCTGGGTTGTTCTTCGATGCTTTCTCTGCAAGAGGGTGACCTGCAGCGATACCAACGTAAGAAACACCCATTAGTGTATCTGGACGTGTTGTATACACTTCTAATGGTGCTTCTTCGCCGTTAACCGCGAAAGACAGCTCAACACCTTCAGAGCGACCGATCCAGTTACGCTGCATGGTCTTCACCATTTCAGGCCAACCTTCAAGGTTGTCTAGATCGTCGAGTAGTTCTTGTGCGTACTCAGTGATTTTAATGAACCACTGTGGAATCTTCTTTTGTTCTACTGGGGTATCACAACGCCAGCAGCAACCGTCTTCTACTTGCTCGTTTGCCAGAACCGTTTGGTCGTTTGGACACCAGTTCACAGAAGAAGTTTTCTTGTAAACTAGGCCTTTTTCGTAAAGCTTAGTGAAGAACTCTTGTTCCCAACGGTAGTACTCTGGAGTACATGTTGCGAATTCACGGTTCCAGTCGTAACCAAAGCCTAGAAGCTTAAGTTGGTTTTTCATGTACTCAATGTTTTCGTAAGTCCATGGTGCAGGCGCTGTGTTGTTTTTAACAGCTGCGTTTTCTGCTGGTAGGCCGAATGCATCCCAACCAATCGGCTGCATTACGTTTTTGCCTTGTAGACGTTGGAAACGAGATACCACATCACCGATGGTGTAGTTACGCACGTGACCCATGTGCAGTCGGCCACTTGGGTACGGGAACATAGAAAGACAGTAAAATTTTTCTTTGTTTGGAGCTTCAGTTACAACGAAAGTCTCGCTGTTATCCCAGTGTTGTTGAACCTTTTGTTCAATCTCTTGCGGGTTATATTGTTCTTGCATCGATGGTATCCGGTTATCTTGGAATTTGTGAGTTCGGTTAGAACAGAATCTTACAGATCGTCATAGAATACCTAAAGGAGCTGAGTACAACAATAGTTATACCCTTCATACTTGCAGTTGCCGCGCAGTTGATTCTGTAAATTCAACCGGATTACTGAGGATAGCTATACTTAAGGGTATGAATTGCATTTGTTTGTTAGGGATTAGCCACCTAGTGGCAAGCTGGTTCCTAATTGTAAAGGTCGCTTGTTTTAAGGAGGTCGCATATGCCGAAGAAAAAAGCACTCTATGAAGAAGTCGTCGAAGAGGTCATTGAAACTCTGAAGCATAGTCCTGAAGAGCTCAATAATAAAATTGAAACGTCAGGCAAATTTGCGAAAGCAGCCAATGATATGACCAAAGATGAGCTGTCATTGATCTCAGCATACGTAAAATCGGACTTAAAAGAGTTTTCCGAAAGTTATGAAGAGAGTAAAAGTGGCCCATTTTATTTGATGATTGCTGACTCTATTTGGCAAGGGTTGCTGGATATCACAGATCGCACGAAAGTGGAATGGGTTGAGCTGTTCCAAGACTTAGAGCACCAAGGCTTGTATCAAGCGGGTGAAGTCATTGGCTTGGGAACCTTGGTATGCGATGAGTGTGGTCATCAAACCGAATATAATCACCCAACTACGATTATCCCATGCACCAAATGTGGATCGACAGGGTTTAGCCGTAAAGCGCTTAAACCGTAAAATCTTGAGCCTTAGCGTTACCCACGTTAAAGCCTTGTAATAAAAAAGGGTTGACTCAATCAGTCAACCCTCAAATTACTTCTCGTCGAATCTCGAATCTCGAATCTCGAATCTCGAATCTCGAATCTAGCCTTTTCTTCTTAAAAGCCAGCCAACGACTAAGCTCAATAACGTCCAGATATACAGTGGCCAAGTGCCCACCACACGGTATGGGGTGTGGCCATCGGTTGAGGCTAATTCAGCTTTTAATACGGCAGTTTCAAATTGAGGCAGTTGTTGAATGATCTTGCCTTTGTGATCCGTGACCGCAGTGACGCCATTGTTGGTCGAGCGAATAACTGGCTTACCAAGCTCCAGAGCCCGCATCTGAGCGATTTCCATATGTTGCAATGGTCCAATCGAACGACCAAACCACGCATCGTTAGAGAGCGTTAAAATGAAATCGGTCTCATCGGTTACGTTTTGTCTAACTTGATCGTTAAAGATGATTTCATAACATAGTGCAGGCGTAAGGTGGCGACCATTTGCCACGATATTGGGTTGAACAAAATCGCCACGGCTGAATGATGACATCGGCAAATTAAAGAATGGTGCCAATGGACGCAAGATATCTTCAAACGGCACAAACTCACCAAACGGCAATAGGTGATGTTTATGGTAGCGCTCGTTTGGATCGTAGCTGTACTCACCATATGGATTAATACCAAGTGATAGAATGCTGTTGTAGTACTGTTTATTTTCAGACTGATTGAGCACACCGGTGATGATTGAACTGTTGTTCATCTTTGCTGCGCTATCTAAGTTACGTAAAAAAGAAGGGATCTCCACCTCAAACGCAGGTATGGCAGCTTCAGGCCAGATGATGATGTCTGCCCCCCAGTTTTCTCTGCTTAGGTCGGTGTACTTCATCATGGTTGGCCAGCGCTGACTAGGCAGCCATTTGCTGTCTTGATCAACATTGCCTTGTATTAAAACGACTGACGTTGTTTTCTCAGGGGTTGGCGTGACCCAATCAATATTTCGAAGCCCAAAACCTGCACTAAATATGACGGCAGGGATGATACCCACACTCCATGCCTTGTTGATCACCATATAAGCCAGTGCAGACGCGGAAACAATGACGGCCAGAGTCACTAACTCGACGCCGCCAATCGGTGCAAATGAACCTAATGGCGAATCGATCTGGCTATAGCCAAGCCAAAGCCAAGGGAAGCCCGTCATTACCCAGCCACGTAGCCAATCACTGATTAACCACAATGCGGGAGCGGCGAGAAAAAAGCGGCTTAAATTATTGGCAGGGAAGAACTTGTTTAAGATCCAGGTAAACAGGCCAGAATACACGGCTAGGTAACTCACGAGCAATGCCATCAAGAACAAGTTGGCAGCGAGTGGCATGCCACCAAAGCCATCAATACTGACATATACCCAGCTGATGCCTGTTGCAAATTGACCTAGGCCCCATGCATAACCGATCCACAGTGCACTTTTTGCTGAGCGGTTATGGATCAGTAGCAATAATAATGCAGGGCTGAGGATAGCAAGCGGCCATATTGAGTATGGAGCGAATGAAAGGGTTGTTATAGCGCCAACAAAAACGGCCGCAAGCGGCCGTAATAGGCGATGAATAAAGGTCTTAGTCATCTAATTTCTGTCATCTCTTTAGAGAGAAGTGGTTATTCTTCGATAGTCGGAAGAGGTTGCTCATCAGGGATCGTTACTTGTAACTGAATGACACGACGATTGTCAGCTGATGTTATTTTGAAATGGTAGCTTTCAATTTCTACAATTTCGCCACGAACGGGTAAGTGACCGAGAGCCGTCATAACCATGCCACCGACTGTATCAACTTCATCATCACTAAAATCTGTTCCAAATGTCTCATTGAACTCTTCAATAGTGGTTAAAGCTTTAACAGAGAAGGTATGCTTACTCAGCTTGCGAATATCAAGCTCTTCTTCATCGTCGAACTCGTCTTCAATTTCACCAACGATTTCTTCGAGGATATCTTCAATGGTTACCAGGCCAGAAACTCCGCCAAACTCATCGACAACGATAGACATGTGGTAGCGCTCTTCTTGGAACTCCTTGAGCAGGCGATCAACTCGCTTACTTTCAGGAACAACCACGACAGGGCGAATCACTTGCTCGATATCAAATGGGGCACTTTCTGAACCCAGATACTTAAGTAGGTCCTTCGCTAATAGAATGCCTTCAACATGGTCTTTGTCTTCACTGATCACTGGGTAGCGAGAGTGTTGAGCATCAGTAATAAGCGCAATCAATGTGTCTAAATCATCGGTGCGTTCAACTGTAACCATTTGAGAGCGCGGTAGCATGATATCACGCACTCGCATCTCTGAAATTTCCATAACACCTTCGAGCATGTCGCGTGTGTCGTGGTCAATTAGGTCATTAATTTCTGAGTCGCGGATTACATCTACGAGCTCTTGGCGGTCTTTTACCTCGCCTTGAAATAGTTGGCCTAGGCGTTCAAAGAAGGACTTTCTACTCGGACCTTCAGATTTTTTACTTCCCTCAGAAGTGGGGGGGTTACCTTCGTTCATGATTTCTCAAAAAATAACGCTATCAGAAGTGTGATAGCACACATCACAACTCAGATTCCTGTCAAAAAAACAGGCTTGATGAGTCATTGGTTCTCTGCAAACTACTTTACTAGAATCAATTTACTTTTCTAGAATATATGGGTCTTCAAACCCCATAGTTTGCATAATTTCTGTTTCGAGTGACTCCATCTCTTCAGCTTCATCATCTTCGATATGATCATAACCTAGCAGATGAAGACTGCCATGTACAACCATATGAGCCCAGTGTGCTAGCAGAGGCTTATTTTGCTCTTCTGCTTCTTTTTCGACAACTTGGCGGCAGATAATGAGGTCGCCTAAGAGATCTAACTCGATCCCTGGAGGAGCCTCGAATGGAAAAGACAAAACGTTAGTTGGCTTATCTTTCCCACGGTATTCATGGTTGAGCTGGTGGCTTTCTTGCGTATCGACGATACGAATAGTCAACTCAGCGTTCTCTTGAAATGGAGGTATAGTCTTGTCCAACCAAAGTTGAATCTCTTGCTTGGTTGGCAGGCCTTGCTCATTTTCGACTGCTAATTGTAGGTCGAGTTCAATAGACATCTATTCATCACCTTGTTCTGCAATGACAGAACTATTTTGTGTTGCTAATTGTGTCATCACCGCTTGCTGCGTTTCTAGCTGCTTAGCTTCTCGCTCTTCGCGTTTACGTTTTTCAAACTCTTTGCGTTCTTTTTGGTCTTTCGCTTCCCACTTCTCGTAGGCGTTGACGATGCGAGCCACCACAGGGTGACGAACGACGTCTTCAGACATGAAGAAGTTAAAGCTAATGTCATCCACTTCACTAAGCACTTCAGTGGCATGGCGTAGGCCTGACTTTGCACCGCGAGGTAAATCGATTTGTGTGATATCACCTGTGATCACTGCACGTGAGTTAAAACCGATACGGGTTAAGAACATTTTCATTTGTTCTACAGTGGTGTTTTGACTCTCATCCAGAATGATAAACGCATCATTCAATGTACGACCACGCATGTAAGCCAGTGGCGCAACTTCAATTACGTTACGTTCAATCAGCTTCTCAACTCGCTCGAAGCCAAGCATCTCAAATAGTGCATCGTATAGAGGACGTAGATAAGGATCGACTTTCTGGCTTAAATCACCAGGTAGGAAACCCAGTTTTTCACCAGCTTCAACCGCAGGGCGAGTCAGGAGGATTCGGCGAACTTCTTGACGTTCCAGTGCATCCACCGCAGCCGCAACGGCTAAATAGGTTTTGCCTGTACCCGCGGGACCAATACCAAAGGTGATGTCATGGGTGACCATGTTCATTAGGTACTGTGCTTGGTTCGGAGTACGTGGCTTAATCATGCCTTTTTTAGTCTTAATCGTGACTTCTTTGCCGTAGTCAATTTCAGACTCGACGTGTTGCTCCAAAATGCCAGATTCAGTGACCGCTAAGTGCACTTGCTCTGGTTCAATATCGATGATGTTGCCTTTAACTGGAGCCGTTTCAACATAGAGGTGTTTGATGATGTCTAAAGCAGCAGCAGTCGTGTGAGGCTTACCAACGATGGTGAAGAAGTTGCTTCGGTAATTAATCTCAACGCCAAGACGACGCTCAAGGTGCTTGATGTTGTCGTCGAATGGTCCGCATAAACTAGCCAAGCGCTTGTTGTCTGCTGGCTCTAGATTTATCTCTAAGGTAACGATTTTATTGCTCAAATTAGCCTCTCATTTTGTGCCACTCGCTCTTAAATAAAACAAAGAGCAAAAAGCCCGATTTAGACCGGGCTTCTGATGGTGATATCCCTATCTCTAAGATGGTCACTTAGTTAGGTAATTTCAAGCTTTGTGTTTGCGCTTTGTGCTCAAACAGTTGTATTGCCTATGGTGTAAATGTTGCTACACCTAGCTCGTCTTCGCGTTTTGTGTTCGCCATCATTTGAGTCGGCGAGATCACGCTGCGAAGATCCATGTCTTTCTCAGTACGTACTACTTCACCACGTAGTGAGTTAGCAAATACTTCTGTGATTTTCACGTCTACGAACTGGCCGATAAGGTCAGCAGAGCCTTCAAAGTTCACTACGCGGCTGTTTTCAGTACGAGCACGAAGTTCCATTAGGTTCTTCTTCGATGGACCTTCAACCAATACGCGTTGCTCTGTACCAAGCATTAGGCGAGAGTAGCGCATTGCTTGGGTGTTCACGGTTTGCTGTAATTCGTATAGACGATCTTTCTTCTCTTGCTCTGGCACGTCACATGGGTAATCTGCAGCAGGAGTGCCTGGACGAGGAGAGAAGATAAAGCTGAAGCTCATATCGAAATCAACGTCTTTGATCAGTTTCATCGTGTCTTGGAAATCTTGGTTAGATTCACCAGGGAAACCAACGATAAAGTCAGAGCTGATTTGAATGTCTGGGCGCGCTTTACGTAGCTTACGAATAATCGACTTGTACTCGATTGCTGTGTGAGGACGTTTCATCATAGTAAGAATACGGTCACTACCACTTTGTACTGGCAAGTGAAGGAAGCTCACTAGCTCTGGAGTGTCTTCGTAAACTGCGATGATGTCATCACCAAACTCAAGCGGGTGGCTTGTTGTGAAACGAATACGGTCGATACCATCGATAGAAGCCACAAGGCGAAGCAGTTCTGCGAATGAACAGATATCACCTTCGTGAGTTGGACCACGGTATGCGTTTACGTTTTGACCTAGCAGGTTTACTTCACGTACGCCTTGCTCTGCAAGTTGAGCCACTTCGAACAGTACATCGTCCATTGGGCGGCTAACTTCTTCACCACGCGTGTAAGGCACAACGCAGTAAGTACAGTATTTAGAACAACCTTCCATGATAGAAACGAATGCCGTTGCGCCTTCAGCACGTGGTTCAGGCAGGCTATCGAATTTTTCGATCTCAGGGAAAGAGATGTCCATCACTGGCGCGTCATTAGAGAGAGAAGATTTAATCATCTCAGGAAGACGGTGCAGTGTTTGTGGGCCAAAGATAACGTCTACGTATGGTGCACGTTGACGAATGTGATCGCCTTCTTGAGTCGCTACACAGCCACCCACACCGATCACCACGCCTTCTTTCTTATCTTTTAGCGTTTTCCAACGACCAAGCTGGTGGAATACTTTCTCTTGCGCTTTTTCGCGGATAGAACAAGTATTCAGTAGTAGTACATCTGCTTCCTCAGGTACTTCAGTTAGCTCATAGCCATTAGCAGCGTTAAGCAGGTCGGCCATTTTTGATGAATCGTATTCGTTCATCTGACAGCCCCAAGTTTTAATTAGCAGTTTCTTACTCATTTTTTGTTCGCTCGATCGTTAGTTTAATTTAAGGGAGCAAATCGCCCAGTATTCATCTGCGAGGGCCCTTTGTCATAATTAGGTATTCATTTTATGACTGGCTCTAGCAGCAAGCGGCGTATTGTACTGGTTTCAAAACCGACTGACTAGTAGTCTGATAAAATCTCTTATGGAGTGGTTTTTATTATCGTTAACGCTAGATACAGCAAGGGATAACCCTTTTTTCAAATAAGGTTTTTGGTTACAAGTTAGTTATGAAAAAGTACAATCAAAAACAGTCAAAGAATCAAACTGATAAGTACGAAATATGAACAGTTACGATATTGTGGTCGTCGGCGGCGGCATGGTTGGTGCAGCAACAGCGATTGGTTTTGCAAAGCAAGGATTGAAGGTTGCTGTGATCGAAGGCTTTGCGCCTCAAGCTTTTGATAAGTCGCAAGCGATGGATATTCGCGTTTCCGCAATTTCTCAAGCATCGGTCGATTTGCTTGACGATCTTGGTGCATGGCAGCATATAGAAGCAATGCGAGTATGTTCTTATAAGCGTTTAGAAACGTGGGAACACCCAGAATGTCGCACTCGGTTTGATGCTGTATCACTCGCTCTGCCCCGTTTAGGCTACATTGTTGAAAACCGACTGATTCAATTGGGCTTATGGTCCCAGTTTGATGCTTATGACAATTTAGAACTGCTGTGCCCTGAAAAGTTGGATTCTATTGAATTTGGCGAAACTAATATCGTTCAGCTTCAATCTGGTGCTCAGTTATCGGCTAAATGGGTTATTGGTGCAGATGGCGCTAATTCTGCTGTTCGTCAGCAAGCTGGTATTGGTATCACTGCTTGGGATTACCGACAGCACTGTATGCTGATCAATGTGGAAACTGAGCTCCCTCAGCAAGACATTACCTGGCAACAGTTTCTACCAAGTGGCCCGCGTTCGTTTCTTCCTCTGTGTTCTTTCGTTTCTGAAGGGAAAGAAGTCGGGCAGGGTTCCTTAGTTTGGTATGACTCGCCAACTCGCATTAAGCAACTGTCAGCAATGAACCCAGATAAGTTACGAAATGAAGTGCTTGCTAACTTCCCTGCGGAACTGGGAGACATCAAAGTCCTCAACTCTGGTTCGTTTCCTCTCACTCGACGTCATGCGCAATCTTACGCTAAGAACAACTGCATTCTGGTTGGCGACTCGGCACACACGATCAACCCATTAGCAGGGCAGGGCGTGAACTTAGGCTTCAAAGATGTTGCCGCTTTATTGGATGTGACTAAAGAAAAAGGTGAACTGAATCATTCTGTCGCAAGGCGTTATGAGGTGATGAGAAGAGGCGATAACCTGATGATGCAAAGCGGTATGGACTTCTTCTATAAAACTTTCAGCAATGATATTGGCCCACTGAAATTTGTGCGTAATGCTGCTCTAAAACTTGCTGAAAATTCAGGCCCGATAAAAGTTCAGGTATTGAAATACGCTTTGGGTCTTTAATTGAGCGTTTCAGACTGCTTATAAATAGAAGGAGAGTGGGTGCTCTAATGCCGTTCACTTAAGGTGAGCGGCATTGTTTTTTCTAGGATATCGGCTTGGCTTTTTCTTCACGACTCT
>NZ_CANLBV010000029.1 GCF_947488985.1 uncultured Vibrio sp. | reverse complement strand
ATGACAAGTTAGAAAGGAATTATGCCAGCATGCTATCGCTGGCATTCATGTTGATGTGGCTACCGATGTATTGTTGAGCACGAAATGTACAGCAAAGATCAACACGCCCTAATCACTCATTAACCGTGGCTCTCTGACCTTTTGGATTGATGAAGAGGCAATAGGCGGGTGGGCGCAAAACAAACAGAATAAGCCTGGGAGGCCGCGTCGGTTCAGTGATTTAGCGATCACGACAGCACTCATGGTGAAGCGAGTTTTTCTATGCCACTGAGAGCGCTGCAAAGGTTTATCGACGGTTACAGTATCTATGTATCTATGTATCCAAATATATAGCGCCCCTTCACCATAGAAAAAAGGGTACCACTAACCAATGTTAGTGATACCCGATATGCCAAGCTAAACGGTTACGTTAGTTCTGAACGACTTGTTGTCCAGATGCTGATGTTGCCACTTGCGCTTTGTTTCTGCGGTAGATACCCCACTCACCCAAAGCTAGCGCAATAAAGACGCCAGTTCCTACTTGAGCTAAGAACTCGCTATCTACGCCATCCAAAGGATGCCAGAAGAACGTAATCACACCTAGAACAAGGAATAGTGTTGGTACGTAGCATGCTAATCGAACCATCACCTTACCGCCTTTCATCATGTAGACACGTGGTGTTTTATCCACCTGACGCAGCTTCAAGAAAGCTGGGAACATAATGATGTAAGACAGTAGCAAGGTAATCGCGCCAAGACTGAATACGTTCCAGAATAGGTCTTCGTTACCACCAACCGTTGCAATCACAGCGTAGGCGATCATAACAACTGTAGAGACAACGCCGTTCCACAAAGCAGCGCCTTTGGCAACGCCATGTTTGTTCTCTGACTTAAAGCTGACTGGCATATCATTGTTTAAAGCGGCGTAGCGAGCGACATAGTTCACACCCACTGACCAGTTAACAATATTGGACACGAGCGTAAATAGAAACAGTACCGCTAACGCTTTCACCAATAGCCCGAGTGCGCCTTCAGTTCCGAACAATATCGTCAGTGACTCATACAAGCCAGCACTTGGGTTGATCTCATCCATTGGGATCACCGCCAGAATGCCGAAGCTTGAAATCAGGTAGAAGAACGCGATCAGCACGCCGCCTAACATGGTTGCTCTTGGAATGTCTTTTGATGGATTTTTCAGCGCACCGGCTGCGCCGCCAACCACTTCAAAGCCAACCAAACCAAACAGAGCTACAGAGATCAGAGTCAGACCTGTATTAATATCAGGCACAAAATCAGCCATGGTGATCGGGTTAGCGCTGACATTACCACTGGCGATGTGATAAATACCGGCAAAACCCACCAGCCCCATCACCGTCACTTTACAGATCGCGCCAGCCGTCGATACCCAACTTGCATCCGCAACCGGTTTTAGAGAAAGGTACACCGCCACCCAGCTCATTGCGATAGAGATCGCAGCAATTTCAATTGGGCTGAATTCAACACCAATCAGCTGACCTAATACCACGGCAAAGAGATAGTAAACCGCTGGGATCCACAGTGCGAAGTTAACCCAGTAAACCCATGCCGTTCGCGCTGCCCAGTTACGTCCGAATGCTCGCTTAACCCAGTCGTAGATACCGCCATCTTGCGGGAAAGTGGTCGACAGCTCTGCCGTCACCAGACCGTAAGGAAGGAAGAAGCACAATAAAATGATGCCCCACCAAACAAAACCGCCGGGACCTGCCGCCGCCGATGCTGCCACGGTGTCAATCACCAGAACCGTACACACCCCAAACAATACGGTTTCAAATAAACCGAGCTTTTTTTCTTTCATGTCCATATGTGTATCTCTAAATTAACGGGATCTGTTGAGTAATACAGTGAATGTTGCCACCACCCAGTAAAATATCGCGAGCGGGAATACCCACGACTTTATGCTCTGGGAATATCGCTTGTAATTCACTCTGTGCTTGTGCATCCGATTGTTCACAAAGCATAGGGAACAGCACTAATCCGTTAGTGATTAAGAAGTTGGCATAACTTGCTGCCATGCGGGTGCCCGTTTCACGCTCCATGCCCTCACACGCATCAAAGCCTAGCCCTTCAGACGCTTCAATGTGCAGCGGTGTTGGCAACGTCAGCTTATGGACTTCGATATTACGTCCTTTGGCATCGGTGCTACTTTGCAACAGCTCCAATGCATGTTGAGAAATAGCATACTGAGGATCATTCTTATCTTCAGTCCAACTCAGCACCACCTCACCCGGCCTTGCGACATGCATAATGTTATCGACATGACCATTGGTATCGTCATCGGCATACAGACCGAGATCAAGCCAGATCACCTTCTCGGCACCAAGGTACTGCTTTAGATAATCTTCGATTTGATCTTGGGTTAAGTCTGGGTTGCGACTAGGGTGTAGCAAACACTCCTTGGTGGTATAAATAGTGCCCTCACCATCGCTGTGAATCGATCCGCCTTCTAAAACAAATGGCGCTCGATACACACGATCTCGGTACGAATTTGCGATTTTTGCCGCCACGGCGTCGTCTTTATCCCATGGGAAGTAAAGGCCATCTAGCAAGCCGCCCCAAGCATTGAATTGCCAATCAACCCCACGACGCTCTCCTTGACCATTGACCACGTAAGTCGGGCCTGTGTCTCTAAACCAAGAGTCGTTCATGCTCATTTCTAGCACACGAACATTGTCATCCAGTTGCTGGCGAGCATTGTCGTATTGCTGGGCTGAAACACATACCGTCACTTTAGTAAACTCAACGATGGTATTGGCGACATTCACAAAGGCCGTTTGTGCAGGCTTTGCGCCCCAAGGCCAAGTGTCGGTTCGTTCCGGCCAACCTAGCCAAACCTCTTCTTGCGGCTCGTGTTCGCCGGGCATATAGAAGCCATCATTTTTAGGTATCGTCAGCATTATCGATTCTCCTCAACAGCACCGTCCATTGTCATCACTCGACGGTAGGCGCTCGGCACACGGTCACGGAAAATACCCCAGCTGCCACGTTCAGCATCAATGGCATTAAGGTCAAACTCATGGCACGCATATCCCTCAGACGAGCGATCCAGTTCTTGCACTTTTTCACCGGTATTGTCTGTTATAAACGACGAACCAAAAAAGGTAATTTCAGTCTCTGATGACGTACCTTTCTCTAAACCAATGCGGTTGGAGGCAATCACAGGGATCTGGTTTGCCGCAGAGTGACCTTGCATAACACGTTGCCAATGTGGCATTGAGTCCATTTCAGGTTGCTTAGGTTCGCTGCCAATCGCAGTTGGATAAAGAAGCAACTCAGCCCCTTGCAGCGTCATGTCACGAGCAGCTTCCGGGAACCACTGATCCCAACAAATACCCACACCAATTTTGGCGTACTTAGTATTCCAAACCTTAAATCCAGTATCACCCGGGCTGAAGTAGTATTTTTCTAAATAGCCATCGGTATCAGGGATGTGAGTTTTACGGTAGACACCTAACACTTCACCATCTGCGTCGATTATCGCAATGGAATTAAAGCGAACTGTGCCAGCACGCTCATAGAAACTGATCGGTAATACCACTTCCAGCTCTTTAGCCACATTTCGAAAGTGCTGAATAGCCGGGTTATTGGCAACATCGGTAGCGAGGCTGAAATGCTCAAGGTTGATGTCGATACAAAAATATGGGGTTTCAAATAACTCTTGTAGCAAGATCACCTGTGCGCCTTCGCTTGCTGCAGCGCGAACCAGCTGTTCTGCTTTCTTGATATTATTTTGTGCATCCCAGCTGCACGCCATTTGGGTAATGGCTACTTTAACCTTAGTGTTCATATTGGTACTCCTTGCGTTGAGTTCAATCTACGCCAGATACCATTATTTTAAAAATGCTATATTATCATAAAATCATGAATAGAATTCATAGTAGGTAAGTTAGTGAACATCGACCTAAATCAACTTAAGATATTGATTGCATTAGATGATGAAAGAAACATCACCCGAGCAGCGAAAAAGCTGTTTATTAGTCAATCAGCGGCAAGCCATGCGCTGGCGAAACTCAGAGAGCGGTTCAACGACCCGCTGTTTCTGCGTACCAGTGGTGGCATGATCCCGACCCCATTCACCAGCAAAATGCTGCCTGTGCTTAGACAGGGTATGTCGACTATCGAGCGTTCGGTGCGAACGGAAAAAGGGTTCGACCCAAGATTTGACTCACACACCTTTTACATTGGTGCTTGCGACTATTTTGAGTTCATCGCCATGCCTGAGCTCGCGACACGGTTTAAGACACACGCCCCCAATATTCGCATCTCTATCGATATCAACTCTGAACATGTGAAAATGGAACGCGTCGAAAGTGGTCGACTTGATCTATACGTGGGGGTCGATGACATTCAGAAGGTGCCGCAAAACTTTAATAAGTACTCATGGATCAAGGATAAATACGTCGCCGTCATCCCTAAGTGGCGAGACCTTCCGGATAAGCTATCGGTTATCGAGTTTGCGGCGCAAAGCCAAGTTCACCTGCCGATCACCAGCAGTGGTTCTGATGTGATAGACAACTGGCTACAAGACCAAAATATGTACCGCAATATACAGATGATCGCGCAAAGCTACGCCGTGGGTGGCTTGATCAGTGCCAAAAGTGGTCTGTTATTTTGTACGCCGTACAACGTCGCAAAACAACTGGTCGAAATGCTGCCACTTAAGATCGTTGAATTGCCAGACGATGCGCCTCACCTAAGCTTGAGCATCCTTGCCCATAAGCTCTACGACTACCACGACTCAGCAAACTGGATGATTGGTGAGATATTAAAAATTCAGTGTGAATAAAAGGCTGAGTCTGTGTAGTAAGCCAATTCGAGTAGCGAACCAATCCACCCTCATTACTGCTAATACGATGAGTTTAATGAACTTAAGTAGTCGACTAACGCCTGTTGGTCTGGGTGATATCGCGAATCATACTGCTATCTTGAGCCATCGCGAAGGACGGCGATGCCAACAATGTTATCGCCAGTGCAAATCGGGAAATACGTGTCTTATAACCTTATTGTTATGAGTGTTTGTTTGATGAAAATTAAGCCATTTTCTTCCTATACGAAACACGGTTTACATAATTTTACGCAACCAGGTCGCCAAATTAACTATGCTACGACACACGCACTCAATTACATTTGGTTACTTAGTGAAGTAAATCTGAAACATAGATGACACGGTTCTGACATTTTTGAGGTTTAGCTTATGGGCTTCGAAATTGATTTCAAACAAGGAATTACCCGTGAAGTTAACACCTGTCGTTGCAGCATTAGTTATGTCTTTCAGTTCAGCAAGCTATGCATTTAGCCTTCAACAATCGGCCAATAATGGTGCTGAAGACGTAGTGTGGACTGGACACCTTAGCCCTGATAGCGACACGACTATGTCTGCAATGCTCGCCGCGCATATTTATGGCGGAACGGCGACCGTGCCTGAGGCGATCAACCCAGAGTCCACGTTCATCTTGAACTACTGTAACGCTGAGTCACCGCGCGTAGAAACCGATTACTCTCCATACCGTGTCGGTTTGGTCGATTTCAATCAAGCGACTCAATTAGCACCAACCATAGATCAAGCCTCGATTGTCGCACTGGTCGATCATCACACCATTGGTGGCTCACCGATCAATACCCCACAAATTATCGAGATGGATATTCGTGCTTGGGGCTCAACGGCAACTATCTTGGCTGACAACGCTCAAAAGTTAGATGTAACGCTACCTAAACACCTTGCGTGTGTTGGTTTAGGCGCGATTCTCTCAGATACCGTAGTATTCCAATCCGACACCACCACTGAGCACGATCGTCAGTACGCTGAAAAATTAGCAACAATGGCCGATATTTCAGACATCGAAGATTTCGGTCAACAGATGCTGATCGCTAAATCGGATCTCAGCCACCTGTCTCCTGAAACCATTTTGACGCTGGACTACAAAAACTTCCAATACGGTGATAAAAAAGTGGGGATTGGTGTCGCTGAAACGCTAATAGCTCAGCAACTTATCGACCGTAAAGATGAGCTTTTGGCTGCAATGAAGAGCTACAAAGAAGAAAATGGGTTGGATTACCTGTTCTTCTCAATTACAGATACTAAGAATAAAGAAGCGAATCTATTGTGGGTCGATGAAAGCGACTATCAAGTGATTAAATCTGCATTCAACGCCGAGCCAACCAGCGACATTCTCACGCTCGAAGGAGTAACGTCACGTAAGCGCCAAATTGGCCCTGCCGTGCAAAAAGCGATTGAAAACCTATAATACCGACGTAGGAAGCAATAAAACTATCAGGTTTTAAAATGATGAAAGGGATGGGTAGCGATACCCATCCCTTGTGTTTTTTTGGGGTAACTGAACTGGCTCATTGACATAAAAAACCGTCAGACATAACGTCTATCTTGATTTTTAAATGAACACGTGCGAACACTTATAAGCTATAAGCTATAAGCTATAAGCTATAAGCTATAAATTACAAGCCCATTTCCTTCGTCAGCGTGTAAGCCTTGCCTTGCTCATCAGTCAAACGCTCCTCGGCTTGGTCGACAAGCCACAATTGGTTTTCACCAACAAAGAAACGGTACTCATCAACTTGAATAGTATTACCCGAATCGTTCCAAACCAGCTCACCCTCTACCATCACCGTTGCGCTCATCTTATCAACATAGCTTCGGCTAAAAGAGTATTGGCCATCGGATTTCAGCTCTAAGAGTAAATTGGTTCCAGCACAATCACTACAAGGCACCATACCTCGATACATACCATTCCAATCTAACGCACTGCGCGCGCTATGAGCTGCATCAACTTGCTCCTGTGCTGCTTGCTCGACTGACGGAGCTGGCTGAGTTTCAGAAGTGTTATCTTGACAGCCGACGAGTGCCGTCGCTGCGATCATGAGTGCAGCAAGTGAGTATTTGGTCATTGTAATTCTCTAAACGTTTGTTGGATACAAGACAAAGCTTAGATCGGATTCGTTATTTAACAATACAACAGTATCTATACTGACTGAAAAATGACAGAGCAGGTGATTACTCACAACGGTTCACATTTTAAAACTCATTGCGGGACAAAAATTCGTTACAGAAAACCGGCACATAAGCTATCCATGAATAACGACGGAGATGGAAAAGTCACTTAACTCAGCGCCTAGTATTATGGACTATGGCGTTTATGGACGAACTCGTTATAGCTGAACCATTCTAGCCAATTTTTCGTGGCCAGAGTCGTGTCTTCAGCCCAATGCATTTAGAGCATAACTGGTATCTCTGCTTTCAACTTCACGAAATTACATCCCCGGTAACCTCTTTGTGGTTGATGGTTGGCCTTGCTGCCTCATTCAATAGTTTAATTGCCGACTTCAATTGAACGTGTTTTGCCATCACCGTCTGATCGAGCATTCGACTCGCCCACTCTGGGAGCTCGCGAGAAATAGGATAAAAGATCCACAAACCTTGGCGACGATCTTGCACAAGCCTTGCGGCTTTCAATTGGGATAACGCGCGTGCTTTCTTCCATAAAGATGATCCCCTCTGCGAAGTTCACACTCTGAACAAATATTACCCACCTTGTACTTTACCCTCCCCTTTGAACAAAACGTGGTATTAGGCTTGAGTATCTTGGCGTTCATTGGGGTGCTTTGGTTAACGGAAGCCCTCCATGTCACCGTCACTGCGCTGCTTGTGCCCGTTTTGGCGGTTGTTCTTGATGTCTTTGATACCCAAACTGCACTCAATAATTTTTCTAACTCGATTATTTTTCTATTTCTCGGCGGCTTTGCTCTCGCAGCCGCGATGCACAAGCAAGGATTAGACAAAGTCATTGCCGACAAAGTACTGGTTCTAGCCAAAGGAAAAATGAGCGTGGCGGTCTTTATGCTGCTTGGTGTCACGGCGGGCTTATCCATGTGGATCAGTAATACGGCCACGGCGGCAATGATGCTTCCATTGGTGCTTGGTGTGTTGAGTAAGGTGGATGCAAAGAGCGAGCGCAACACTTACGTGTTTGTGTTACTCGGTGTGGCGTACAGTGCCAGTATTGGTGGTATTGCAACCTTAGTGGGCAGTCCACCCAATGCCATTGCAGCTGCGGAAGTCGGCTTAACCTTTACCGAATGGCTCGCGTTTGGTCTTCCGGCAAGTATTATCATTCTGCCGATCGCGCTACTGGTACTGTATTTTACCATGCGCCCTAATTTAGAGGGTTCATTCACTCTCAACAAAGAAGCGGTAGATTGGGACAAAGGGAAAGTTGTGACTCTTGCAATCTTCGCAGCGACCGTCTTCTTTTGGATCTTCAGTAAGCCCATTAATGCCATGCTGGGCGGAATACCGAAATTCGATACGATTATTGCGCTGTGCGCTATTATTGCCGTGAATTTCGCTCGAGTGGTTCACTGGAAGGACATTGAAAAAACCGCAGACTGGGGCGTACTTATTCTATTTGGTGGGGGGATCTGTTTAAGTAATGTTCTCAAAGCGACGGGAACTAGCGTGTTCTTGGCTAATGAGATCAGCGCCATGATTGCTGATTTTGGTATCTTGTTTATTGTCGCCATTGTTGCTATTTTCGTGGTCTTCTTAACAGAATTTGCCAGTAACACCGCGAGTGCTGCCTTGCTCATCCCTTTATTCGCGGCGGTTGCAGAAGCCTTTGGCATGTCACCTGTGGTGCTTTCTGTGCTCATCGCCGTCGCGGCTTCTTGCGCCTTTATGTTACCTGTCGCAACACCACCGAATGCGATCGTGTTTGCGTCCGGCTATATCGAGCAACGCGATATGATGAAAGTCGGCATTGTCTTAAATATCTTATCGATTCTGGCTCTAACCTTTATTGCACTGACGTTCTGGCTATAAACGATCAATGTTTAGCGAACACCATCAAATAGGAAGGGCTGTAATACCCTTCCCTTAGATATTGATGTAACATTTGGATATTTCTGAGTCACAATTAGCCGAAAATCGTCTTAGCGAAGATACAAAAGCAAAGATCGCCATAGCGACAAATACACTGTCCATTCCCTTTTCTTGTTAGATACAGGTTGATGCCTAACAGAATAAAGAGAATCGGGGTCGCAGTATTGAACGATGTTGCGCGGGATTATCTTCTGATCATGGAACACAACAAAGGCAATTCAATTACAGCAGACGGTTCTTATATTGCTCTGGGGTTTGGCCGGAGTATTTCTTGAACATACTAATAAAGGGGCTGGCTTGGTTGTAACCTAACGTAAGTGCTACTTCTTTAACTGACTGTCCATTTCTTAATAGATCCATGGAGTATAAGTAGCGAACTCGTAGCCGCCATTCAGTAAAACTCATCCCCAATTCACTCTGGCAATGACGCGACAAAGTGCGCTCTGTAGCATGGACTTTCTCAGCCCAATCCTTTAGCGAAATATCGCTGGTTGGGTTCTCTTCTATCGCCGCGAGAATTGGCGCAAGATACTTATTATCGGTTGATGGTAAAAAATGGTGTTCAACTTGTCGCTCTGCCAGCTGATCCAATAGCACCTGTACGAGCCTTTGATCTTGTTCGCTTTGAGCGACGTTCACATCCCGCTGGCGAAAGTCATCAATAATCGAAGAGACAATTGGCGTGATTTTTATTAGGCTGGTTTTTTCTGGTAAATGCTGAGTTAATTCATGGGCAATATTCAGTGAGCAATAGTCCAACGGCTTACGGTTATAGCTGCAGTGCATCACCCCAGCAGGCACCCAAATAGCTAAGTGCGGCGGTGCGAGAAAGCGGGTGCCTTCGGCTTCCATTTCAAGAATCCCCCCGCTGATCAACTGCACTTGCCCCCAAGGGTGGCTATGTACACGAGTTTCGGTATTGGATAAAAAAGCTTCAAAATTCATGAATACGTTGGATGGAGCCTTATCAATGGATAAGGACGGATGAAGGTTTCTTGAGTGTTTTTTCAAACTTGTCTTCCTATCGCGTCTGATGTCTTTATAAAGATATCTGTTAGTATAACGACCTGTCAAACTCGCCGCATCAACTCATTTGCACCGGAACCCATATGCACTATCTTTTACCATTTTTCACTGTCTGTATCTGGAGTGTCAATGCTATTGTCAATAAGCTTGCAGCAAGTGCCATAGAACCCAGTGCGATGAGTTTTTACCGCTGGTTTTTGGCGATATTAATCCTCACCCCTTTCTGTATTCGTTCGGCTATCAAGCAATGGCCAATCATTAAACCTAACTTATCTAAGCTGGCGTTCCTTGGCTTCCTAGGCATGGTCTTGAATCAGTCTTTGGGTTACTACGCCGGCTTAACCACCACCGCTTCGAATATCGCGCTGCTCACCTCTCTAGTGCCACTGATCAGTGTATTCCTCAGTGTTCCTCTGCTAAAAAAATCCATTTCAAGCCTGAGTATTGTCTCTTTGTGGGTTGGCATTAATGCTGGGTAAAGGCGATCCTCTATTCTTTATCCATCAAGAGCTGACGCAAGGTGATGGCTATATGTTAATCGCGGCCTTTGTCTATGCTTCTATTTTGGCACCTTGGATGTGGGTAAAGGCGATTGATGTCATAGGCGCGGATTCCAGCGCGATGTTCATGAACCTACTTCCGGTTATCACCATCGTGCTGGCCGCAACATGGCTTGGTGAAGAGATTAACCAATATCATATCATTGGCGGCGCAATGGTGATCTCAGGCGTGGTACTTGCTCAGCTCAAAAGAAAACCAAAGCTTGGGTCTCCTCTATCTCTGCAAAACTAACCATTTCTTTGACCAAGCTTTAAGTAATGACGTTACCTGCTCTATTTCGGTTCATTGACTTCCCGTGATGAGTATCAAATGCGTTTAATACCTGTTCACTCTTGTTGCAACATACTGCTGACTCATTCACTTGTGGGCATTCTGCGAATGAAAGTGGTTACTGTAATAGCTCATTATAATGAGCTATTACAGAAAGCGAGTAAGACCGAAGATCAATCTAAACGCTATATGCTATATCTGAATGCATAGGACATACTCAACGAATCTGCCGCAGTTATGCCTGATATCACTATAATCACACTAGATTTGTGCAAAATACGCTACAAGGTCTCCAAAATAACAATCCGAAAGGCAATATCTACGCAAAGGATCTATACTTCAACCAAGATTAAGGTGAGCTGAATAATAAAGTAAATTTAACTACCACTTTAGTGGTATTCGAGATAGAATCACCTCAGATACACAAAATGACAACGCTCAGTTGGCTAATAAAAAGGTACCGTAATGAGTACCAAACGGCTTACAAACACCTAGCACTATGCTAGGTGTTTTTTTTCTATCGAATTGTCTGCACTACTAAGCTCTCGTCAATGTCTCTAGCTCTCCATATTTGCTCATTTATCAGTTATTAGGAATAAATACTCTTAACAGTGAGTAACCCCACTTTTATTTCACTTTCCTTATGTATACTGTTAGCGTTTAGTAAAGGCAATGTTATTCGACATGATAATAAAGGAAGATTGATGAGCAGTAACAATAGCCGACAAGATGGTAAACGAGATGTCACTCTGCGTTTTTTAGCCGAGCCTAGCGATGTAAACTTTGGCGGTAAAGTTCATGGCGGAGCGGTGATGAAATGGATCGATTTGGCGGCTTATGCTTGCTCTGCCGGCTGGAGCGGCAAATATTGTATTACAGCCTACGCTGGTGGTATTCGATTTGTGGCCCCCATTCATGTGGGGAACCTGGTTGAAGTGAGTGCGAAGGTCATCTATACCGGCTCATCTTCAATGCATATCGCCATCGACGTTCAAGCGAGCGATCCCAAGGAGCTGAACAACCGTCTAACAACGCACTGTATCGTGATTATGGTCGCCGTGGATGAAAATGGTCTACCAACTAAAGTGCCAGAATGGAAACCTGAAACACCTGAAGACATAGAATTGAGGGATTCTGCTATTCGCCTAATGAACATGAGAAAAGAGATTGGCGAAGAGATGGAAGCGCACGTAAAATACTTAAAGTAAGGTTAATCTAAGCCAACCCCGACAAGCCTAACTCGACAACATGGATAATGATGCCAAGTAGATGCTTGGCATTGGTTTATCTAGCCTCTCTCTGCACATGTTCCCGCCCTATTCCCCAGTAACCACACCACACCACACTCAATACAACTCATCGAACATTATTTCTCAAGATAAATGGCAAGCGAAGCGCTATTACTTAGCAAATTATTTTGACTGTAATAAAGTCGTCATTTTGCTCTGGTTAAATACGGACACTTAAATGGATGTATTTACACTTTCTGGAGCCATTCTTGAGCGTCACGCACGTTACTCTTAGCGAATCAACATTGAATAACCTGAAGGCCGTTGAGTATCAATGGGTCAGGAGCCTGTATGTCGAAGGCTACGACAGCAATGAAATCAATCACTATATCCAGACTTGCTTTGGTGGTGACAGTACATTTGCGGATCTATTCCGCCGGGTCGCGCTCAATCAAGAGAGCATTTATGTCCTGCTTCAGCACTTAGGGTGTGCGCCTTCTAGTAAAGAGTTTTAATTCGACAAATTTGACCGAGGTCGAACGAGCCTGATAACCCTACCCTGACCACCTATTGCCAAAACCATTTACAAAGGGAATTTGCTAAGGGAATACGATTACCCACGCATCCCCTCTGCAAAACCGCTCCTGTTGCATAATAATTATTGAAGTATCACGCATAAAAATACAAGTCACGTATAAATCAACCATTGGTATTTTATACTGGATGTCTAATTTTTGAGACGATACTGAATGAAGAGATTATATCAATCACAGTAATTAAGTGTTCAGAAATAGCGCAGGGGAAATGCTTGAGAACAAGGCAGCTTTTTTGATAAGTCGTTATTCGACAATTAAAAATTGTAGCGCAGTTATCGAGTGTTTTAACAAGCTAGGGTGTCCAGTTATTTACTGCGATTGGTATTAATAGCAGACATAAAAAAACCCAAGTAAATACTTGGGCGAGAGTTACAAAAACTACTAATCATTACTAGCGTAAGGAACTTGATTAGTAGCCAGCTATGCGTAACCTGAGGGTTATTTTTATTACTGATCGGCGGCCAAACCAAATGATGTAATAAAAAAGCCAATATATAGAGCGACCTAACGGTCGCTCTTTTTCTTTATTATAGTATACAGTTTATCCTTTTACACCACCGGCCGTCAAACCACCAACTAACCAGCGTTGAGCCAGTAAGAATACGATTGTGATTGGAAGTGCTGAAAGTACGGCTGCTGCTGCAAAATCACCCCATAGGTAGTTCTGAGGGTATAAGTATTGCTGCATCCCTACCGCTAGCGTGTATGAATTAACATCCGTAAGTAGGATAGAGGCAACTGGTACTTCACCAACTGTCGCAATGAACGAAAGGATAAATACCACCGCTAGGATTGGCACAGACAGTGGCAGTAGAACCAATCTGAATGCTTGCCAAGGCGTTGCGCCATCCAATGCTGCCGCTTCTTCCAAAGAGTTATCAATCGTCTCAAAGTAGCCCTTAATCGTCCACACATGCAGTGCGATACCGCCTAGGTAAGAGAAAATCAAACCGCCATGAGTATTCAAGCCTAAGAACGGGATGTATTGCCCTAGTTTATCGAACAGTGCGTAGATAGCCACCAGCGCCAGTACCGCAGGGAACATTTGGAAAATCATCATCGCTTTCAAGATGGTGTTTTTACCCTTAAAGCGCATACGAGCAAAGGCGTACGCCGATGTGGTAGACAAGGCCACGATCAGAATCGAGGTGATGCCTGCCACTTTGATCGAGTTCCATAACCAAGTCAGTACTGGGAATGGAGGGGTTGTAACCGAACCATCCGCATTGGTGACTGCAATCCCCAATGCCAGCTTCCAGTGTTCCAATGAAGGGTTTTCAGGAATTAAACTACCCGTTGCGAAATTACCTTCACGAAATGAGATCGCGATTATCATCAGTAGCGGGAAGATAATCATAGCCAAGAAGCACCACAACACGGCATGTGTTGCCCACACTCGATATTTTAGGCCTTTGCCTTGTACCATAGCCATTGTCGTGCTCCTTAATCTTGAGACAGTTTAGTAAAGCGAAGGTTGAGTAACGCAAGTGCACCAACCAATAGGAAAATAAGCGTTGCGATTGCACTTGCTAGACCAAAGTCTTGACCGCCGCCACCTTCAAATGCGATTCGGTAGGTGTAGCTTACAAGCAAGTCTGTATAACCCGCAGGCTCAGACGTGCCAATCATGTTCGGGCCACCGTTCGTTAATAGTTGAATCATTACGAAGTTATTGAAGTTAAAGGCAAATGCTGCAATCAATAGCGGTGTCAGTGGTTTAATCATTAATGGGAAGGTAATGCGCTTGAAGTTATCAAGGAAGTTCGCCCCATCAATCGCTGATGCTTCATATAAATCATCAGGAATCGCTTTAAGCAGGCCCATACATAGGATCATCATGTAAGGGAAGCCAAGCCATGTGTTAACCATCAGTACCATGGTTTTCGCAAGGAGAGGATCCGAGAACCAGTTAGGGCTTAAACCGAAGATGTTCTCCAGTACCATGTTGATCTCACCAAAGCTTTGGTTGAAGAGCCCCTTAAAGATCAGAATCGAGATGAACGCTGGCACGGCGTAAGGTAGAATCAGCAGAACACGGTAGATTGAACGGCCTTTGAGCTCTTCCCACTGCACGATGTTTGCAAGTACAAGGCCAATCACCAATGTGAATGCAACGGTACATACTGAAAAGATAACCGTCCAAATAAAGATGCTGATGAAAGGTTCTTTGATACCCTCGTCTTTCCACACACGCTCAAAGTTATGCGTACCAATGCTAACAATGAAGCCCGGAGAGATTGTGTTACCTGTAAACTCACCATTGGCATCAACAGGTTGGTAGAAACCTAACTCCATATTTGGCTTGAGAACATCACCCGTTTCATTATTGATTAACGTTTCGCCATCATCTTGAAGGGTGTAAAGCGGAGCAACAGAAGCAAACTTACGTAAGCCACTCATACGGATGTCACCACCGTCCGGTAGATTGAAATCAACACCACTGATCGCTGCTCGGTTTTGGATGATCGCTTTGATCTTCTCTTTTTCACCTTGCGTAGACGCGATTGCAGATAGGTCCATTTCTGTCGCTGTCATATTGTCTAGAGAAAATACGTCAGTCGCTAATAGTTGGTCGCCATCTTTAACCACGATCTGGTGACCGTCGTCTGTCTTGTACAAAGTGAATGGGTAGCTATCACCACTTTGGAAAGTGCGGTCTAAAAGAACGGTTTGAGTACGTTCTAGAGAAAGCTGGTTTTTTGCGCTGTAGTTTGTAAACGCAAGCCCTACGGTGTATGCCAATGGGAAAAGAATGAATAAGATCATTCCGGCAATACCTGGGTAAATATAACGGTGAGCGTAGGTTTTCTTACTACCAAAAATGTAGAGTGCCAAGGCCGTTAAAATAACGGTAAGCAGAGCAAAAGCGAGCTCACCGCGAGAATACATTAAAATAGTAGCGTAGCCGTTAATTAAGCCAACGCTGCCAAGCACTCCCCATTTAATGAAGACGCTTTTACTACCTGGGAGGCTTGGTTGTGCTGGGATAGCATCGGTATCTTGAACTGACTGCATAGAGGAACCTGCTAGCGATATAGATAAAAAATAGAAAAGTAAGGAGAGGTTGCCCTCTCCTTAAAAGGTTGTACTTGGTGATTACTTAGTCATACGAGCTTCAGACGCTTTTAGTGCTTGCTCTACGGATTGGCGGCCGTCAACAACGTTGCCGATCGCTTCTTCCATGCTGTACCAGAATGTGGTGAACTGAGGGATATTCGGCATAACTTCGCCGTTCATCGCGTTGTTCATCGTTGCTGCAATACGAGTGTCGCTGTCTAGCTTAGTCTGAAAAGAGTTAAGAGCTACCGCACCTAGTGGCTTGTCGTCGTTCAGGCTCTTCAAGCCCTCATCCGTTAATAGGTAGTTTTCCATGAACTCAACCGCTAGATCACGGTTTGGAGATGCTGTGCTAATACCACCCGCCCATACACCTACGAAAGGTTTAGACGCTTTGCCATTGAACTTAGGCAGTGTGGTTACGCCGTATTCTACGCCCGCTTTCTCGATATTTTCCCAGCCCCAAGGGCCGTTGATGGTCATAGCAACGTTACCAGCAACAAATTCAGACTCAGCAACTGAGTAGTCCATATCTGCAGAAATGATTTTGTCTTGTACCATCTTCTCGATGAAGCCAAGTGACTCCTGAACGCCTTTAGTCGCTACGCCTGCATCTTTAATGTCGTAACCTTCAGCGGTTTGTTTGAATGCGTAACCGCCGTCAGCTGCAAGTAGAGGCCATGTGAAGTAAGCACCACCACGTAGAGGCCACATGATCGCTTTCTTGCCATCTTTTTGCAGTTCAGCGTTCAGTGCAGGGATCTCTTCCCAAGACTTAGGTGGGTTAGGAACAAGCGCTTTGTTGTAAATAAGAGAAACTGACTCGATTGCAATTGGGTAAGCGATGGTTTTGCCTTCGTAAGCAACCGCATCCCATGCGAAGTCTACGATACCGTCTTTTGTCTCTTTAGAAGGGTTGATATCAACAAGAAGACCGGCTTCTGCATAGCCACCAAAACGGTCATGCGCATAAAAAATCATGTCTGGGCCATCACCAGCCGCTGCAACTTGAGGGAATTTCTCTTCTAGTTTATCAGGGAAAGCAACGGTAACTTTAACGCCAGTATCTTCTTCAAAGCGTTTACCTACTTCAGCCATGCCTTCATAAGCTTTATCACCACCTACCCAAATTGTTAGTTGTCCTTCTTCGATAGCAGCATTTGCACCAAAAGAACCCAGAGCAACCAATGTTCCTAGAGCTACAGCGCTTAGAGCGTTTTTCATGTGAATATCCTTTTTATATTTATGCGTAGGGCACATCAACCAAGATGAGCCAGTTTTCGAAGCTTAATGATCTGAGAAAACAGACCCTAGCTCATCATCCTAGTCACTACGCCCTCACTATTATGGCTTAAATTCGTGATCATCATCCGGTCAGATTGGAGAGCAAAATCACAAAACACACAGCCGTCGTGATCAGCATCACCGTAATGCGGTGGATTTATTTGAACTGGATCGCCAATTATTATTCACCCCTTATATCTACTCCTCCCCTGCTACTCCCCCTTGTTAATTTTACGTTGGGAGGATGTACCATTCCGCTAATTCACCGAAACTGCATCCATCCAAGAGTGGATAGTAAGAACCCTTTACCAGCGAGTGTCATGTATAGTTGCATTGTTCACTTAGTTGGCTTCACTGCCCGCTGTTGTCTCTATTTTAGCAGCAAGCTAAATCTGTGATGGAATCACGGGGGAGATTTAGCTTGCTGTGGGGGGAAATAGGCAATAGTTTGGCTATGATGGGTGGGCTTGGTTAACGAATCCAAGTCTCACCCACTTTTTTCTTACTCATTCAATACTGACCAATTCCTACAGTTACTGCTGACCCAAAAATTACTTATAATGATACGCAGTAATACCTAAAATTAGATCGATCGAGGACTAGCTAGATGGCGAGTGTCACGTTAAAAAACGTTTATAAATCATATGGTGATGTACAGATTTCTAAGGACGTAACCTTAGACATCAACGAAGGTGAATTCGTAGTATTCGTTGGACCATCAGGTTGTGGTAAATCAACGCTATTACGTTGTATCGCAGGTCTAGAAGACATTACGTCTGGTGATTTGTACATTGGTGATCAACGCATGAATGACGTTGAACCGTCAAAGCGTGGCGTGGGTATGGTATTCCAATCATACGCGCTTTATCCTCACCTTAACCTATACGACAACATGTCTTTCGGTCTTAAGCTCGCTAACGCAAATAAAGCTGAGATTGATAAGCGTGTTGAGCATGCCGCAGAAATTCTTCAGCTTGGTCACTTATTAGAGCGTCAACCTAAAGCGCTTTCTGGTGGTCAACGTCAACGTGTTGCGATTGGCCGTACACTGGTTTCTCAGCCAAACGTATTCCTACTTGATGAGCCTCTATCAAACCTAGATGCGGCATTGCGTGTGCAAATGCGTTCGCAAATCACCAAGCTACAGCGTCAACTCGGTTGTACCATGATCTACGTGACCCACGACCAAGTGGAAGCGATGACCATGGCGGATAAGATCGTTGTTCTTGATGGCGGTTATGTCTCTCAAGTCGGCAAGCCACTTGACCTTTACCACTACCCTCAAAACCGTTTCGTTGCTGGCTTTATTGGTTCACCGAAGATGAACTTTATGTCGGTGCATATTGAACAAGCGGAAGCAGAGCGCGTACAAGTGCAACTATCAAACGGCATGACTTTCTGGATCCCAGTCGATGGTACGACCGTTAATGCCGGTGACCGTATGTCACTAGGTGTACGCCCTGAGCATTTGATGTCAGCGGAAGCGGGTGATGCGACGATTGAAGCTGAAGTGATGATGGTCGAAAAACTAGGTAACGAAACGCAAGTTTACCTTAATCTTGAAAGTGCTGACGCGGATGTTATCTACCGTCAGCCTGATACATTAACCGTTGAAGTTGGCGATAAACTGGCGATTGGTATTCCAGCGCATCGCTGCCACCTCTTCCATAGCGACGGACGCGCATGTCGTCGTTTATATAAAGAGTACGGTACCGATTAATCGACTCTCTGTTAGTAATATAAATGCCTCCCCCCTTGCCATTGGTAGTGGGGGTTTCTTTTTCTGCTCTATCTACTTCACCCCTCACCGCAAATAACAAAAAGGCCTAGCAACCGCTAGACCTTTCTCTATGAGTTAAGCAATAAGCTCACCGCTAATTCCACTTCTTTTAGACAAAAGACCTGTCTAAATCAACTTAGTGAATTGGCGTATCATTCTGTTTGTTGAACTGACCAAAGTGCTGCTCTAATACTTCAGGTGTTAGCTTGCCTTCCGCTTCTAGTCGCTTAAATTCAGCAACGATCGCTTTTTGCTCTTCAAGTGATGGCAGCTTTACTTCGGGCTCATCGCCCATCTCTTGAGTCATCTGCTCTAGTTCTTTTTCAAAATCGCTCATGATACTTACCTAAATGTTAAACCTAACCAGATTTTACTCATTTACGCCGGATGATGCTAGGACGATTCCATACAAAGCCGAAACCAGCTCAAGCAACCTTTAAGTTTACATCGACCCAAACCAAGGTTTGAGCGGCGTGAGTTGCTCATTTGCCCCCCGATTAACACAGCGGTTCTTGTTTTGCGCTTTCGTATATAGAAGGCGATTGGTATGATAAAAATCGTTCCAATTTTGAAAAGATAAATTCTGTAAATGCACTGGAACTTTTCCCAAATAATCAGTGACTAATAATCAAAATGAAAATCAAATGGATACCCAGAGAGTCCAAAATGCACAAAACAAATTTCGAAGCCCTTCAAAACTATTTAGAATCTCAAATCATTGGTCAGCAAGAGCTCGTTAAACAGCTGATGATCGCCCTGCTGGCGGATGGTCATATCCTGGTTGAAGGGCCTCCCGGCTTAGCAAAAACTCGCGCAGTAAAATCACTGGCTGACTGTGTTGAGGGGGATTTCCATCGTATTCAATTTACCCCTGACTTACTGCCTGCTGACTTAACTGGTACCGACATCTTCCGCCCAGAAACTGGAGAGTTTACGTTCCAATCTGGTCCTATTTTTAACTCACTAATTCTAGCGGATGAGATCAACCGTGCTCCGGCGAAAGTACAAGCGGCAATGCTGGAAGCGATGGCTGAAAAACAAGTCACTGCGGGTCGAAAGACTTATGCTTTGCCTGAACTGTTTTTGGTCATGGCAACGCAGAACCCGATAGAACAAGAAGGCACCTATCCGCTTCCAGAAGCTCAACTCGACCGCTTCTTGCTTCACCTTGAAGTTGAATACCCAGATATGGAAAGTGAACTTGAGATCCTGCGACTCAACCGCGGTGAAGCTCAAGGCAACGAATCAGTTCAACCACAAGAGATATCTCAGCAAACGATCTTTGAAGCGCGCCAAGAAGTGCTCAATATTCATATGGCAGATACCATTGAGCAGTACATCATCAGACTGGTAATGGCGACTCGCCAACCTAAACAATACAGCGACCAACTGGATCAATGGCTAGATATGGGTGTTAGTCCGCGTGCAACGATTGCCCTAGACCGCTGCGCTCGTGCACACGCTTGGCTTGCCGGCCGAGATTATGTTACTCCACAAGACGTTCAAGCGATGGCATTCCCTGTACTGCGTCACCGCCTACTCCGTAGCTACCACGCACAAGCTGAAGGGGTCACTGCAAATCAAGTGATCGCACACCTTATTTCACTGGTTGGTAGCGCATAGGGATACGCGCATGAATAATCAACTACCTAACTACAGTGACGGCGTGATGCTGAATCTGGATGAGCTGCTGCAATACAAAGCGCAGTCTGTTCGATGGTTGCCTCCGGCAAAAAGCCTCTGGTCACAGCTTAATGGCCAACATGAGAGTAACCGCAAAGGGCGCGGGATGAATTTCTCGGAAGTTCGTCAGTACCAAGCGGGCGATGACATTCGTAGCATTGATTGGCGAGTAACCGCGAGAACGGGCAAGGCGCATACCAAGCTGTTCTCTGAAGAAAGAGAGCAGCCTGTCATTTTGTTCTTGGATCTCTCAAGCAGCATGATTTTTGGATCAACCTTATTGCTAAAGTCGGTTCAACTTGCGCACTTTGCTAGCCAATTGTGCTGGTTAACTGTGGCTCAAAAAGACCGAATTGGTGCTGTGATTGATACGGGCAGAGAAATTATTGAGATTAAACCCAGTGGAAGCAACCATGCTCCGCTGCGTATTTTGCAAAAAGTTATAGAAATCAATAATGCAGCACTGACTAATCACGACAATCATAATGACACGACCTTAGAGCATGGGCTGAAATCTCTGCACCAGCTTTGTCCTAAAGGAAGCGATATCATTATGCTCAGTGACTTTGTGCGCTACCAAGAAAGTGATTACTCACTTATTAGTCAAATACGTCGACACAACCGAGTACGTCTGGTGCATTTTCACGACCCACTAGAGCAAGGTCAAACGACCTATAAAGGCTCGAAACAAGTAACAGATGGCAGTAAAACACAGTGGTTCAACTTCTCCTCAAATAAAGAAAAGGAAAAGCTCAACCATGCTTTCTCGACCAAGCAACAACAGCTACAGCAAATGGGGTTATCTCTCGCGATACCCTATAGCTCACTGTCGAGTGCACAGCCATTAATGAGCCAGATTTCAGGAGCTCAGTCATGAAGCAACCCTTAGACTTAAGCCCTGTTATTGCGCCAGAGGCACCAACATGGTGGCCTTTGGCGTGGGGTTGGTGGGCCGTAATTATCACAGCCATTATCCTGATTGCCTTGGTGTTTTTTATTCTAAAACGCAGAAAAAACAATCAACAGGCGAAGCAAGAAGCGCTGTCTTACTTTAGCAATAGTCAATCTTCAAATCGCTTATCTCCGAGCGAAGCACAACGCGTCCTTCGTCAGGCTGTATTGAGCTACTTCCCGCGAGCAAAAGTGGCTGGCCTAGCTGGAGATGATTGGTTGAAGTTCTTAGACACACAGCTGAAAAAGCCGTTGTTTGTAGCAAAACAATCCCAGTGGCAACAGTCGCTCTATCAAGATCCAACTTCAATGAATGACGATCAGTGCAAGGTTCAACAGCAATTAGTTGATGACTGCGAAACTTGGATTCGTAAAGCCCTTCCTCCAAAGCGAGGTCGTTATGACTGATCTTTTAAACGCGAACTTGCTAAACATTGAGTTCGTTTGGTGGTGGATGTTTTTCCTCGCACCACTGCCGTTTCTCGTTTACTTGTTCTCACCTAAAGCGGAATCAAGTAGCGCCCTTAAGCTTCCATTTCTGCCAGAGGACAGTAATACCAAAACACCAAGCACTCGCTTGCCAAAGGCGTTGTCCATCATTATCTGGCTTTTATTGGTGACAGCACTCGCACGCCCCGTTTGGTATGGCGAACCGGTGGAATTTCAACCGAAACACCGTGACTTGATGTTGGTTGTCGACCTCTCCTACTCGATGAGCCAAGAGGATATGCAGTTCAATGGTGAATACATCGACCGCTTATCGGCGGTCAAACATGTGTTGAGTGACTTTATTGAACGCCGCAAAGGCGACCGAGTTGGGTTGGTGCTCTTTGCCGATCATGCGTATTTACAAACACCGCTGACATTAGACAGAGGCACACTGTCACAGCAACTCAATCAAGCAGTACTGAGATTAATCGGTAATCAAACTGCGATTGGCGATGGCATAGGCCTTGCGACCAAGACCTTTGTCGATAGCGATGCTCCGCAACGTGTGATGGTGCTACTCAGTGACGGCAGTAATACCGCTGGGGTATTAGACCCATTAGAAGCGGCGGATATTGCTAAGAAATACGACGCGACCATTTACACCGTCGGTGTCGGTGCCGGCGAAATGATGGTTAAAGAGTTCTTCATGACGCGTAAAGTCAATACCGCGCAAGACTTGGATGAACGCACGCTAATGGAAATAGCAGAGCGTACTGGCGGCCAATACTTCAGAGCTCGCGACAGCAAAGAACTGGCGACGATTTACGACACCATCAACCAGTTAGAGCCGGTGACAAATGTCTCCAAAGTTTGGCGACCACAACAAGAGTGGTTTGTATGGCCTTTGTCTGCGGCAATGTTCTTCGCATTTATGCTGTTAGCCATTAGGAGAAACAATGTCTAACTTTACTTTTATCTACCCATATTGGTTCTTGGCTCTTATCGTGTTGCCTGTGATTTGGTGGCTTAGCAAGAAGCAATCTAAGCAAGGGTTATTGGCGTCTCATATCGCTCGATACTTGGCGCCAGAATCAAGCAAGCCATCGAAAAACCGCAGCACTTACTTTGGTATCTGGTGGATGATCGGTGTTATTGCACTAGCCGGCCCCAGCTTTCAAAACAATGAACAGCCGAGCTTTGAAAAAACGCAGGCGCGAGTTGTGATGATGGACATGTCGATGTCTCTATACGCTACCGACATAAAACCAAATCGCCTGACTCAAGCGCGATACAAAGCTCTTGATCTGCTTTCGTTGTGGAAAGAAGGCTTAACAGGAATGGTCGCGTACGCTGGCGATGCTTACACCATTAGCCCGCTAACGTCCGACATCAACACCATCAAGAGCCAAGTACCGAATCTTTCCCCGGATATCATGCCTTACCAAGGCAGTAACGCACCTGCTGCGGTTAAGCTTGCCATTGAGATGATGACTCGCGCGAAGATATATCAAGGTGACTTGGTATTGATTGCTGATGACATCGATGACCAAGAGAAGAAAGAGATCGACTCACTATTATCTGGTAGCAATTGGACGCTATCTATTTTAGCGGTGGGTACTGAAAGTGGTGCGCCAATCTCTTTGCCAACAGGTTCGATGCTGCAGACTGATTCAGGGCAAACCGTGGTCGCGAGAACCCACTTAGAGAACATGCGCGACCTGGCTCGCAGTTATGGTGGCACGTTCACTGAGGTTCAATTTGATAACTCAGATGTTGAACATATCGCGAGTTATCTCGACCGAGTTGCAACAACCTCTGAAGTGACCAAGACCAATAACTCACTCAGCACCAGAGTCAACAATGGCTTCTGGCTTCTGCCGTTCCTATTACTCCCTGCACTTGGGCTGTTCAGGAAAGGGGTTATTTGGTGCGGATTAGCTGTGGTTTTGTCGTTCAGCCAACCGAATACTGCGTTTGCGAATCCTTGGAAAACCGACGATCAGGTGGGTTATCAGCTTTATCAAGATGAAGACTTCCAACAAGCTGCAGAGCAGTTCCAACAACAAGAGTGGAAAGGCATCGCACAATACAAAGCGGGAGACTTCGAAGCTGCAGAGCAGACACTACAAGGTTTGAATGGCGAAGGTGCTCGCTACAACCTTGCAAATGCACAAGCACAGCAAGGCAAGTACGATCAAGCAATAGAAGAGTATCAACGCATTTTAGAAAACAACCCTGAGCACGCATATGCCAAGAAGAATCTAGAGATCGTCAAACAAGCCCAACAGCAACAGCAACAGCAACAGCAAGGCGATTCTGAATCCAAAGATCAAGACCAGCAGAATCAGCAAGGTCAGCAAGGTCAGCAAGGTCAGCAAGGTCAGCAAGGTCAGCAAGGTCAGCAAGGTCAGCAAGGTCAGCAAAATGATTCTTCGCAAGACTCGTCGGATCAACATCAAAGTTCTGCGAACAATGAAAACTCACAGAACCCAACAGACGACCAAGCTGAAAGCGCAAACCAAGGGCAAGCTAAAGACCAACCGGATGCAAATGCAGGCGAGCAAACAGCTCAGTCTATGCAACCAAATAAAGCCGAGCAGTCAGAAGACCAAGATGAATCAACACCTCAAAGTGCGAGTGCACAGCAAGCTTCAAGCGAAAAAGGTGAAGACGATGCTCAACAAGCTGTAGCACAAACCTCAGGGCAGCCGCTATCGAGTGACCCAGATATGCGAAAGCTTGAGCAAGTAGAAAGCGCCCGTGACCCGAGCCAGCTGCTTAAAGCACAAATGATTTTACAAGCACGACAAAAAAGTGCTCCTAATAACCAGAACAAAAAGTGGTAACCATGCGATTTCTTAACAAGCCATTTTTATCCATACTCCTAACGCTGCTGTTAGGCGCTTTCTCGTCCTTTTCGGCATTGGCTGCGACTGCCGTCGCGAGCGTTTCACAAAACCATGTCACCAAAGATGAGGTCTTTCTGCTCAAAGTCGTCACCGACGAAAAAGTACCCTCTGATGCCTTAGATCTTGCTGAGCTACAGCAAGACTTCTATGTTGGCAGGCCCAACTTTGGGTCATCGATGCAAATCATTAATGGCAGCCGTACTGTTTCTAGTGAGTGGAATATCACCCTTGCTCCCCTGCGTTTGGGCAAACTACAAATCCCTAGCTTTGATATTGACGGAGCCAAAACCCAACCAATTACTATTAACGTCGCGATTGACAAGGCTGCGCCGACACAAAGTGATATGGCGGAGTTTCAGCTTAAGCTCAGCAAAGACACCTTATACCCACAAGAAGTGGCAGAGCTTGATGTAAAACTCATTATCAAAGCGGATCCAAGAAGGCTACAAAACCCTCAAATAACACCTCCTAGCTCATCAGGGTTAGAGGTGGAACCCATCGGTGAATCGAAACAATTTCAAGATGTGAACAATGGGAAAGAAGTGACCGTTGTACAACAAAAATTCCGCATCTCGTCATTGAAGGAGGGGCAATTTAAACTGAGCGGGCCGAAGTTAACCGGGGCGGTTATCTACTCAACCAACAACTCAAGTGCAACGCGCCTTTTCCAACTCGATACGCCAGTCAAAACATTAGATATAACCGTGAAGCCGATACCAAAAGACTTCCAAGGTGAATGGTTACCAACCTCTAGCTTCAAACTGATACAGAAGTGGTCAGATACTCAAGGCAATGAGATTTCGGGTTTAGACAGTAGCAGCAAGCCAGTCATTGAATTGGAAACGGGAGACTCTTTAACTCGCACCATCACCATGACAGCCAGTAATTTAAGTCAGCACCAATTACCAAAACTGAACATCACCTACCCTAAATCGGTACGAGTTTATGAAGAGAAACCGCAATTTGGCACTACCCAACAGGGTAATGCGGTCGTGGTTTACAAGCAGGTATTGATCCCTAAAGAGGCAGGAAATATCACTCTACCGGATGTGTCTCAATCTTGGTTTAATACCAATTTACAATCAGCACAAACCAGCCAAGCACTTGGTCTAGAATTAGTGGTACAAGCAAGTGAACAAGCGACTTCAAGCACACCCCCGTCTGCGATTGAGTCACCAGCCCAGCATATAAACCCAACCGTTGTTAACGTTGACAACCCAGGATTTTGGCCTTACCTAACTGCTCTGTTCGCGGCATTATGGTTAATCAGCTCTGGGGCGGCCTTATACTTCTGGTCGCGTCGCAACACAATGACAAAGCTAAGACCACAAGCTGAACGTCAATCAGAGACAGCTGACGCTCTAATAGCAGCTCTTAAGGCCAAAGACGGAGTGATAATAAGAAGCTTATTTGAACGATGGAAAGCGGAAAATCCTGACCTGAGTGACGCGACCATAGAGCTGATTGAAGCTGAATTAACCAAACTGAGCCAAAGCCTCTATAGTGCTGGAAACTCAGCAAGCCAAACATGGGATCTCGCATTAGCGGTCAATACCGTGAAGAAGCCTAAACGTATCTCTAGCAAAACGCATAAAATCACGCTAGAGAAGCTATAGCTAGAGGAACCTAGAAAACTAGACCTACATCGAAAACTAGCCCTAGCCGTGATGACCAAGTACCGTTCATCACGGCTAGCTACCCTAAGAATGAAGCAAACTCATCAAGCCAAGCCCGCTAGATTACCGGGTAGGGAGCTAAAGCTCAGTTAGAAGATCATATAAAACCCAAAGACCTGAGAAACCAAAAACGAAGCACTAAGAAAGCGTAGTCGCGACTTTTCTGCGTTTTAATGCGGAGAAGACTCGATTTCGTCCCATGTCTTTCGCCTGATACAAGGCTTTGTCTGCCTTGCCATACAGTAAATCAAAGTCAAATTGGCGCTGGTCAGAAGTTATCGATGCAAAGCCTACAGACGCAGTCAGGTACTGGCTAGTACTGCTTTCACAATGAAGGATCTTCGCCTCTTCAATGCATCTTCGAATCAACTCAGCACGTTGCTTGGTTGCCGCATGATCCGTATCCACCATCAGTAGCATAAACTCCTCACCACCAATTCGACAGCAAGTTTCTTGCTCACCGTAAACGTGGTCATTTAATATCTTGCCAATGGTGCGCAGAGCAGCATCTCCTTCGGTATGTCCATAAACACTGTTGTATAAACCAAAGTGATCAAGGTCGACAAGAATAAGTCCAAACGTCACTTCTTGTTGCGTAGTAAACACGCCTTGATTATCACAGTTTAAGTCCTCCAAAACCTGCGACAACATGCGTCGATTACCAAGACGAGTCAGTGGATCGAGTTTAGAAATCAAGTCTAATTGCTCGTTCGCAAGTTCCAACTCTTGAGTACGATTTCTGACTTCCTGTTCAAGCGTTTGATTGAGATTTTTCAACTCCTCTTGAGCCATAGTTCGTTGTAGAGCTTCGGCAAGGCTAGAAGCAAAGATCCGAATCACTTCACGTAACTGTGACGTTAACGAGCTTCGGGTCAACAGATTATCTGCCGCAATAAACGCAATCGGCTCGCCAGTATTGGTGGTCAGCATGGTCATAGCCGTCCAGCCGAGACCGACAATATTGCAATCATGATAGATAGGCACAGATTCTTCGAATGCCACTTGATTTGGGTTAGTCTGAGCCGATAACACAATGTCACGCTTAACGATCTTAGAGCGATAATAGGACTCATCAACAATGTCACCTTTAATGTTAGTTCCCCAAGTGCCTTGTAAATAACTGCAGTCCTTATCGGTGAGGAAAACCGCCAACCGATCGATGCCTAAATGTTGAATAGCAAAACTTACCGCAGACTTACACACCTCACTCACGCTATCACATTGAGATAACGCAACCATACTCGAGTGCAGCATGCGTACATTCTGCTCTTGGCGTTTGCGTATGTATATCTGTGACAGTAGTGAACCAAACGATTCAAGCATCTGCTTTTGATAGGTCGTGATGGCTGAGCGATGAATATAGTTATCCATAGCAATCCAACCAACAGGCGTATCCCCTTCGCGTAAGATCAACATACCATTCCACCCCTGCCCGACAACCTTACCTTCGGTATACAAAGGCGTGTTCTCAATGATCACCAAGTTAGTACTATTGTCAGACAGGGCCTCTATATACTCAGCACCGAGCTGATGTAAGTCATATTGAGTATGATACTCACGACTAGTTTTCCCCGCTTCATCGGTGCCATATGTTCCACTAAAGCAACGCTTTTTCATGTCAATCAACATTAAGGTCGCACGATCAAACCCTAACCGATCACGAACCGCCTCAACGGATGCCTTATACAAGTCATCCAATGATTTAGGATTTGATAACTCTAGCGCAACCTGATGGACTAGCTTCATGTTCTCGACAAATCGCTCTCTGAGCTTAATCTCATCAAGATACTGCGCTTCACGACTGTCTCTTTGCTTGATCTCAAGGGTTGCATTTTTTTCTGCACGAATACATTGCCACCGCGCAGCCGCAAGCTGAAGGATATCAAGCTCTTGGTCGAAGGTTTGATTGATCTGCTCGGCACTACAGTTTTGAACTATCAAATAGGTTCTGCAGGCAGGCGCGTTATCGAGCATCATGATGAAAGACTCCCCACCAAGCACTTTCATTGGTTCCCACTGACAAGTACTAATTGCCATCGGCAGTACACCATCTGCAGTATCAAACTGAGAGGCCCAAGGCCAAAACGTTGGAGGGTAATTATCAATAGAGGTTAATTCACCGTAAGCAAATAACGGTGACCTATCACTCGCTAGCGTTGGGTCTGAAAATATTCCGATCCCTTTTGGAGTAAGCATCTCCACCAGATAGTCGAAAAGAGACTCTGCCAATAAGCGGTGATCACGTATCGCGGATATTTGTTTTGCGAAGTCTTTAACAGACACAGTATCCGTCCATTAACTATTGATAATATAGAAAAAATACAGAAGCTTTGATATGCAATCAATATAACTAAAAATGAGATGTTAAGCGGGTCGCAATTTAACTGTTAACATTATCACAAATATGAGAAGCGCGGCAAAAAACGGATTATCTACCCAAAATCCCATCGACATTGGCACTTTTTTAATAAAAATAAAAAAGCCCCACATAAAGTGGGGCAAAGTTTCCATCGCTTATAGTTATAGTGATAATTCTGTCGATCTAACCGATTAACCAAAGTCACCGTTTACGTAACCTTTTGTACGATCATCTTTTGGCTCGCTGAAGATAACACTGGTTTCGTTGTGCTCGACCAGCTCTCCCATTAGGAAGAAAGCCGTACGGTCTGAAATACGTCGTGCTTGCTGCATTGAGTGCGTTACGATAACGATCGTGAAATCTTTCTTCAGGTCTTCCATCAATTCTTCAATTTTGTGTGTCGCAATTGGGTCTAGAGCCGATGTTGGTTCATCCATTAGGATTACATCCGGTTCCATGGCAATCGTACGTGCTATACATAGACGCTGCTGCTGACCACCAGACAAACCAAATGCGTGTGCTTTAAGACGATCTTTTACTTCATCCCAAAGTGCTGCAGCGCGCAATGAACTCTCAACAACTTCATCAATGTGTTTTTTGTCTTTGATACCTTGAGCACGCAAGCCGTACGCTACGTTCTCGTAGATGCTCATAGGGAATGGGTTTGGCTTTTGGAATACCATGCCTACACGAATACGTAGGTCAGCCACATCAATATTACCGTAGATGTTTGTGCCATCCATGTCCAGCTTACCTTTAATAGTAACGCCTTCAATGAGGTCATTCATGCGGTTCAAGCAACGCAATAGTGTTGACTTACCACAACCCGATGGGCCAATCAGTGCCGTTACCTGGCGCGTTGGAATTGGCAGGTTAATAGATTTAAGCGCTTGGTTGTCGCCGTAAAACAGGTCTAGGTTCTCAATATCAAATTTGTTCATGTTCGTAATCTCTAAATTCTTAAATTCGTGTCTAACTTGATGCTTTCTTTATCACGGGGGCTCTCTTTATTGTTGAGCCAGTAGCTAGTGAGCTTAGTAAGTTGCCGTGTTGAAGCGTCTCGCAATCAGTTTTGTAACCATGTTGATCAAGAGAACCAATACGATTAGGACTGTCGCCGTGCCGTAGGCTTGGTTCCACTCATCGACAGTAAATAGCTCTGTTGTCAGCTTATATAGGTGAACCGTTAGTGTACGGCCAGAATCGAATACCGACTCAGGAACACGTGCCACCATACCTGCTGTTAAAAATACAGGTGCCGATTCGCCAATTACACGACCAATACTAAGAATGACCGAAGTTAAGATACCTGGCATTGCGCTTGGTAAGATCAAACGCCAGATAGTGTAGATTTTTGAAGCGCCAAGGCCGTATGAGCCTTCGCGGTAAGTTTGTGGTACTGCCATCAATGCTTCTTCTGTAGTACGAATTATTACAGGAAGAATCAAGATACTTAGCGTTAATGCACCCGATAGAATCGAGAAGCCAAGGCCAAGAATCGAAACAAAGAAGGTCATACCGAACAGACCAAAAATAATCGATGGGATACCAGCGAGCGACTCAGTACAGAATCGAATCACTTTCACCAATCGGCTACCTACTTTCGCATATTCTGTTAGGTAGATTGCCGTCATGATGCCCAGTGGCGCTGCGACTGCAATCGATGCAATGACCATGTAGATCGTGGCGATGATCATTGGGAAAATACCACGCTCTTCACCAGTACGAGTGTAATCGTCAGTGATGAAGTTCCAATCTACGTATTGCAGACCGTTCGATAAGATGTACCAAATAATCCAGAATAAGAAACCAACGGTTACAGCTGCTGCTGCCCAGATAAAACCTTTCAGGATGTTATCTTTGGTTTGACGTGCTTGTTTTAGTTTTACGAGATCCATATTACTCATCCTCGCCTACTTCGCTTTTTCACGGTTAAGATAAAGTAGAGCACCATTTAACATCATGATGAACACTAGAAGTACAACACCTGTTGCGTACAGTGCGTTAGCGTGAACGCCACTTGCGTAAGACATTTCAATTGCAATGTTTGCTGTTAGCGTACGTGCTGAGTCCAAAACACCTTCTGGCATTGCTGGCGCATTACCCATAACCATGATGATTGCCATCGTTTCGCCAAGTGCACGACCGATACCCAAAATCACCCCCGTCATAATGCCTGAACGTGCCGCAGGAACGAGTAGCTTAAAAATTGTGTAGATTTTCGAAGCACCCAGTGCAAGTGAACCTTCTTTATATGTACGAGGTACCGCACGAATCGAGGTTTCAGAAACCGTGATAACGGTAGGCAGAATCATGATACCCAGAACAATAATACCAGCCAGGATCGTGTTACCCGCTGGCACTTCAAAGATGTTCTGAATCATTGGAACGATAATTACCAGACCAAAGAAGCCATAAACTACCGACGGAATACCCGCTAGAAGCTCAACTGCTGGTCGAATAATATCGGCAAGACGCTTTGGTGCAATCTCTGCAATAAAAATAGCGGTCAGTACACCAACTGGTACACCAACAACGACGGCTCCAAGAGTCGAAACAATCGATGCAACAATCATAGTTGCAACACCGAATAGAGCTGGTGGTAGCCAGTCAACACCCAGTACGATGCCTGAAACACCGGCTTCTTGGAATGCAGGGATACTCTCTGCAACGATAAAGTAAGCGATAACGGCTAGTGATACGATGCCGATTACAGCACTCGATAAGAACAAGCCGTGGAAAATTCTTTCTCTCCAGTCGATACGTTTTTTAGTACGTAGACTTGGCTTGTTGGTTTGAGTCGCTTCAGTATTCATAAGCTTTTCACTATTTGCGATGGTCATATATAAAATCTCAAACTTTGTGGCTCAATAAGAGCTCGAAATAAACAAAGTTGAAAGAAAAGGCTCAGCCTAAAGCAGGCTGAGCAATAATTAGGTGTAAGTCAGTTAGGATTAGTTAACTGTGATGTAGCCTTTCTTAGCAGCGATAGCTTGAGCTTCATCTGCAACCATCCAGTCTAGGAATTGTTGAGTTTCAGCTGTTGGAGAGCCTGCTTTGTAAAGTACTAGGAAAGGACGAGCAACTTTGTAAGAGCCGTTCTGAACGTTTTCTACTGTTGCTTGTGCGCCATCGATAGTTAGCGCTTGAACAGATTCGTCAACCGTACCTAAAGAGATAAAGCCGATAGCGTATGGGTTGCTTGCTACAGAAACTTTAAGAGCACCGTTACCGTTTGCAACTTGTGCACGTTGAGAGATTGCCGATACTGTCTTGTCGCCGATCTTCTTTTTAAGCTTCATGATGTCTTCGAATGCACCACGTGTACCCGATGCTGTATCACGAGTGATTGCTACGATAGGCTTGTCAGCGCCGCCAACATCTTTCCAGTTAGTGACGTCGCCTTTGTAGATTGAAGTGATTTGTTCAGCAGTAAGAGCAGATACTTCGTTATTTGGGTTAACAACAACTGCGATACCGTCACGAGCGATAACAAGCTCTTTCAGGTCAGCTGTTTTCTCTGCTTCTTTAAGATCACGAGAAGAGATACCTAGATCCGCGCTTCCATTTTGCGCTGCTTTGACGCCTGCAGAAGAACCTGGTGCTTGAATTTCGATGAACACAGGTTCGCCTTTATTCATGTAGGTTTCTGCAAAAACTTCAACCAGTGGAGCTGCACTGTTAGAGCCAACTACAGAGATAGTTTCTTTAGCTGAAGCTGTATTCACTGTTAGAGCGCCTAGTAGTGCGATTGCACCGATAACTGTCTTTTTCATCACAAATTTCCTTTAGTGGCGTTATTGCCGTAATGTTGTGTTTGCTTGAACGAGGCCCACTTTAGATTCTAAATATGACAGTTATGTTTCACTAAGTTGAAAACTGTATGACAACTGAAATTTATTGTCTTTTTTTTAATCCAATCGATAGAATTAAGGCAACCTTACTCTCTATAAATTGCTAATAGATATCGATTGCTACCAATTTGAAACAAGCAGCTCAATATTTCATCATCTTACATTCCCAGCGAATACATGCACCAACTTCTCCGTGGCTTATCTATAAAATACAGATTCTCATTCCTCTATCATTTTCTGTTGTTTTACTTATGGCAGGGATCATTATCGGTGGTGAATCGCTAGAAAACGGATTTAAATATGTATCAACATCCACCGGCAAACTGATCTTGCATAAAGAAAAGCTCAGCGGAATTGTCGACAACAGTTATGGGATGCTTCAAAGCATATCTGAGCAAACCAATCTCCTGGCTCTTAACACAGCAATCGAAGCCGCCCGCGCCGGTGAAAGTGGTCGTTGTTTCGCAGTAGTAGCTGATGAATTTCGTATGCTTGCTGCACGTACGCAAGATTCGACTAAAGCAATCCAAACCATGATTGAAGGCCTGCAAGTTCAATCTGGACATTAAAGTCAGTGTGCTAATACAAAAAAACCGCCATCATTGGCGGTTTCTATTTGCATTCGCTGTTATTAACTGTGCGATTAGCTCAAACGGGTGGATTACTCGTCGTCAGTTTTTGGTGCCACTTTCTTCTTAGGAATAAACACCGTATCACCCACTGCCACATTCTGGTGGAAGCTCTTATCACGCTTAACTGGTTTCTTCGGCGTTTTCTTCGCTTGAGTGTTGGCTTTCTTCTTCGCTGGACCGTTTTTAGCAAACGTAGGTTTACGCGGCTTAATGCCTTTGAATTTACCTTTTAGGCCTTCAAGCACGGAGAAGGTAAGATCTTGTTGAAGGTATAGTTCAACACGCTTGAAGCTATCCCAGTCTTTTGGACCCACCAATGAGATCGCGTCACCTTTATTACCCGCACGACCAGTACGACCCACACGGTGCACATACTCTTCAGTGTGCTTTGGCATATCAAAGTTGATAACGTGGCTCACGTTTGGAATATCAATACCACGAGAAGCGACATCGGTGGTGACCAAGATCTTGTAAACCGCACGCTCAAACTGACTCATGATGGCGTTTCGTTGTGTTTGATTAAGATTGCCGCTCAGTGCAACCGCTTTAAGTTTCTTCTCGTTCAATATCTCTGTTAGGCGATCGGTATCGGCACGAGTCGCTGTAAAGATCATGACCTGGCGGTATTCAGCTTCTTCCAGTACTCGGTCTAAGATGGCTTCTTTATGGTCTAGGTGATCACACAGATAGAATTTTTGAGTGATATCTAAGTGTTGTTCGTTAGAAACACCCACCGAGATACGCTTAGGAGCGTCTAGCATTTCATTGGCAATACCGTTCACTTCAGCGTGATCTAGCGTTGCAGAAAACATCAGCGTTTGACGACGACGGTGCTTGGCTGCGTTTGCAATACGGCGCAATTCTGGAGCAAAACCGAGATCAAGCATACGGTCGGCTTCATCAAGGATCAGTGTTTCAACACCATCAAGGAACAATGAACGATGCTCTAGGTGGTCAGCAAGACGCCCCGGAGTCGCGACGATAAAGCGAGGGTACTTACGCAGTGCTTTAACTTGATCGTTAAAGTTCTCACCACCCAAGATAAGCGCCGCTTCGTAAGACAAACCACCGAGCATGCTACGCAATTCACCGTACACTTGCTTAGCGAGCTCACGAGTAGGAGCCAAAATTACACCACGAGGATCTTTAGCAGAAAACGCTTTGGTTTTTAATGCTTTGTGTATCATTGGCAATACAAACGCCAATGTTTTACCTGAACCCGTTTTTGATGAAGCCAATAGATCCTTACCGGCAATAGCAACAGGGATCGCTTTCGATTGGATCTCTGTCGCTTTCTTAAAGTCGTAATGTTTTAAGTTCTTCAGTAAGCGATTATCTAAGCCTAAATCTTTAAAGTGCAAAGGACTCTCCAGTCATGATGGTATTGAACAAAATTATTTTAACGTGACATGATACCGCGAAAGTACTTTATAAGGATAGAGATCACCGTAAATTTATCCCTTATTCTATATAAGGTAGAACATTGTATGCATTGATAACAAAGGCTTGGGTTTACCTAGCAATACCAAAATAGATTTTTGTTTGCTTCTTCTCAAGAGTGAGACAGAACGTGATGCTTGGCTAATTACCTCAAAAATTTAGCAATTTCTTTAGTTATTGCTTTTGCGCTTGAAAAATTAGTCGCTACAATCATTAATGAAGCGACTATATGACGGAGAAATGTATAGCGCATCTTTTGATAATAAATAAGCAAGGAGTTCTTATGAATAAGACGTTAATCGCAGCTGCTGCCTCAGTTTTCATTATTGCCGGCTGTTCTTCAGATCCAGAAGAAGCTGCAGTGTCAGAAGTTGATCAATTAACTAACCAAGTCGCTGAACTAACCAGCGAAGTTGAAGCACTTAAGAGTGAAAAAGCTGCTGCAGAAATGAAAGCTGAAGAAGCAACGGCAGCCGCCATGGCAGCAAAAGAAGAAGCGGACCGTGCGAACGAACGTATCGACAACATCGCAAGCTCTTACACTAAATAAACGAATTTATACGTAATGAAGCTGTAGATTAAACCAGTCGCAAATTAGTAAGAAACAGTAATTAGAAAGCACCACATCTTAACCGATGTGGTGCTTTTATTTGTGGCAAAGAAAGATAACAAGCTAGGGTGACCAGTTTTTACTGCGATTGGTATTCTTTCTACGATGGGTACCTATCAATTAAGCTCAACCAAAGGAGGAACGACTTCAACTGGCACGCCATTTTGAGCAAAGATAACCGATTTCGCTTTTGAGTTAGACAAGTCTGCATCTTCAAGCCACCATTTTAACTCAACTGGGATTTGTAAGGACTTCTTAGAACCATCACTTCGAGTCAGCGGCTCATGCGCTTCAACAAACACACTACGGTCAGGTTCGAGTGACACTTTGATCGGCTCATCAATAATAACCACCTGTTCTCCATGGCTCACTTTCTCAAACAGCCACTCAATATCTTTAGGCTCCATACGAATACACCCAGAGCTGACTCGTAAGCCTATACCAAACTCTTTATTAGTACCGTGTATCAAATAGTCCCCGATGCCGTAAGCCAGTCGTAATGCATACGAACCCAGTGGGTTATCTGGGCCTGCGGGTACCACACTCGGTAATTCAATGCCCTTTTCTAAATATTCTTCACGGACTGATTGAGGTGGTGTCCAAGTCGGGTTGGCTCTTTTTTGGCTGATCTTAGTGGTCATTTCTGGAGTATCACGCCCCACTCGGCCAATACCGACAGGGAAGACATGAACCAGGTTTTGAGTAGGTTCAAAGTAATATAACCTCAATTCAGCAAGGTTGATGACAATTCCTTTTCTTTGAGTATCAGGCAGAATCAAACGGCTTGGAATGCTTAACACATAGCCTTCCATAGGTAGAAAAGGGTCCACCCCTTTATTTGCTGCCATCAAAGAGAGCAAGCCAATATCATATTGCTTTGCGATGATTGCCAACGTTTCGCCCGCAATCACCTCATGCTGCTGTATTCTGCCCACAATACGGCTTTCCTCTGGAGGCAGTTCAAAGGTTGCAGCAGACACCCACCACGAACTCACTCCTCCAACAATCAAGGTTGTGCTTACAGCAAGCCGCGTTGCTCTCACAGCACGCAAAGCGACCTTACGTATTTGTGTTTTCATTGAGTGTAAAGACATCAAGCTAGCGAAATACCACATACAATTCCTTAGTTTGTCTTTTATCAAAGTTTAGATTATCGCTGTGCAAACGTCTCTACCGCGGTGATTGCCCGCTAAATTGATATCCGCTCTTGCCGTGATAACCGCGCCCTACCATCGATACTATACGATTTTACCGATCAAAATCGATCCCTTTTAAACTTTCAACAGATTTAGTTATCAATAACAATAAAACCTAATGAGCGGCCCCTTTTTGTGACCAACCTCTCATGGAGAGCAGTTTTTACTCGCTAGTATTGCGTCAACCCAATGAATTCAATTCAACATAATCGGTAATCGATGAAACCCAGCTTCAATCATTGCCGTTTAAACACTGGAGAACGACCATGGCTACACCTCATATTAATGCTCAAGTTGGTGATTTCGCAGAAACCGTACTGATGCCGGGCGACCCGCTTCGTGCAAAATACATCGCAGAAACCTTCCTTGATGACGTGAAGCAAGTTTGTGACGTTCGCAACATGTTTGGCTATACCGGCACTTATAAAGGCAAAAACGTGTCGGTCATGGGGCACGGCATGGGGATCCCATCCTGCTGTATCTATGTACACGAGCTTATCGCTGAATTCGGTGTAAAGAATGTTATTCGTGTCGGTAGCTGTGGTGCCGTCCGTGACGACGTTAAACTGATGGACGTTGTGATCGGTATGGGCGCTTCTACTGACTCAAAAGTTAACCGTATTCGTTTCAACAACCATGATTTCGCGGCCATCGCTGACTTTGGTCTTCTAGAAGAAGCCGTAAACCAAGCTCGTGCGCATCAAGTGCCAGTAAAAGTCGGTAACGTATTCTCTGCCGACCTTTTCTACACGCCAGAAGCTGACCTTTTCGAAAAAATGGAAAAACTAGGCATCCTTGGCGTTGATATGGAAGCCGCTGGTATCTATGGCGTCGCTGCGGATCTTGGTGCTAAGGCACTGACGATTCTCACGGTTTCAGATCACATCATCCGTGGTGAAAAGCTCAGCTCTGAAGAGCGTCAAAAGTCATTCAATGACATGATGACCGTCGCTCTAGAGACAGCGATCAACTTGTAATACCAACCACAAAAAGTAAGTAATCAGTGATTGGCTACGATTGGTCTGAGCATTTGATCAACGATACATTAAAACGCACTACCTCGCAGCCAAGCGAACTTGGCTGCTCAAATAATCCGAGGGGGAGATCGTGTCTAACGACAAGCTGCCAAAAGATGCAGATGGTTTGCAACTCAACTTTTGTAAAACATTGGCGTGTGACAACTTTGGCTTGAGCGAAGCAAAACGATATGTTTTGCAACATGCGAACCCTAAACGTCCGGCGATGGTCTGTCGTGAGTGTGGCTCTTTCCCCCCCTTACTTAACAACCGTGAAGTATTAAACGAACTTCATCGTTTAAGACAACTTCACAGCGATGGGCTCCCAGCTTGTCGTAATGATGATTGCGATAATTTCGGCTTATCGGTTCATACCCATAAACAGCTTTATCATGCCTTCGGCTACAGTGGGGACAGACAACGCTATCGCTGCAAAAACTGCCAATCCACCTTTGTTGACAAATGGTCTGGCTCCAATAAAAAACTTCAGTTTCAAGAGAACCTCATGGGCTTATTGTTCATGGGCTATTCGGTACGGGAGATCTGTAGAAAATTAGACATAAATCCCAAGACTTTCTACGATCACGTCGACCATATCGCTAGCCGTTGCCGCCGTAAATTAGCGATGATCGATGCTCGATGGGTCAATCATGCCAAAGAATATCAATTCGCTTCTTATTACCAACGCTTACAACCTCAAAGTAACAATGGTGTAGTGTGGATTGCGACTGGCGAGGCACATACTGGCTATATTCTTTGCCAGCACGTCAATTATTCGCAAAATGACGAGCCATCAGAAAGTGTTGATCATAATCCTTATGGCGATATAGCGCGCTTTGTCTCAAAAGAGCACGATTTAGAGGCCAATCTTGATCTCCCTGCGCCGTCTAACAAGCTGAAAGAAAGAATTGAACAGCAGTACCAAATGATCCTTGCCAGAGGAAACGTTGAAGACCCTATGGGCAACCTCACTGCTTTTCATTACCCTTCAAAAGGTGCCCTTATTCGCCCTCCATACACCTCGTATGCCCACTTCTTACATGTGCTTGATATGTGCCATAAGGACAAGCATGTGTCGATTTATATGCCACAAGATCCTTTGTTACGCTCTGCCGCACTCAGCGTCTGTTTACCGCGCATTCATCGTCAACATATTGACCTTATGTATGTAGAAGAAGATGCTGGCTGGCAAGATGACCTCCCTTTCGAAAAGATAGACATTGTTCATATGAGTTGGTGGCGCGATCGTTGGGCAATTGCGAATCAAGGTCAGTGTCAGAAAGGCATTTGCTACTTAACGGGTAATAATCCTGCGCCCAAACAGTGGTTGAGTACCGCTTCTATACAACAAACCAAGTTCTATCAGCATCGTTTTCAGGTGTTATTTGCTAGCTTCATCAATGAGCCTAGGCGTAAGCTTCGTCCTGCGGGCATTCTTCCATTACTCGACATATTTAGAGCTTGGCACAATCTGTGCTACCAAGATAGGCAAGGGCTCACAGCAGCACAGCGCTTAGGTGTCACGGAACAGCCATTAACTCTCAAACAACTACTGTCATAACGTGTATCTTCTTCATAATTTGTTCCACTAACCCTCAAATTTAACTCAACAATATGAGGTAGAACCCATAATTAAGAAAGAGAAGTGTTGCTTTGACAAGCGAAGAAAGATAATGAGTCATTACCTTTACGGCACTTTGATGATGCTTGTGTAAATACGATATTCGATAATGATGGATCGGAACCTTGGACAAAAATCAGTACCTTCTTGAAACAGAACTCACACAACTCAAAACTCGCGTCGACTCAGAGCCGTTGGTCATTCTAGAAATAACCCAACAGTGCCTAGTTCGATGTGAGCAAGTTATGTTTGAAGAGGGCGCGATTCAGTCCCTGATGTTAATGGCGAGAAGTTGTTGGAACCTAATGGATTACCAGAAAGGTTTAAAGTACATCAAAGAAGCCTACAAACGACAAAAACGCTTAGATACCGACCTTTTTCTTCCTGAAATTCTCCATTTACATGCGCTCCAGTTCTGGGGGCAAGCCAAGTATTACTCTGCCCAACAGTTTTGGATCAACGCATTAGAGCAGTCTGCTCTGGTTGATGACGTAGAAATGCAAATTGAATGTCTCATTGGCCTTGGCAACATTTGGCGAATGACCCATGAATATAAACTTGCATGCTCAACCCACCAACTCGCGGTACAAGTAGCGAACAACAGCCGTATTAGCTGGATAGAGGGGAAAGCGAGAATCGTACTTGCTTGGGATTACTACCTACTCAATAACTATGCTGAAATGTTATCGGTGTTAGACGCTGCAGAAGAAATATTGAAAGACCACAAAGACGATACTTGGCACGCCGAGATATGGGATTTCAGAGGTCTTGCGCTCCTTGGTCTTGAGCGCTTAGACGACGCAGAGCGAGCTACCGACAAAGCGCATCATCTGGCCGTTGAACACAACCTCGTGTGGATGAAAGCCCACTCATATATCAGCCGGGCCCGATTAGAGCTGCTCAGAGAAAGACCAGAACAAGCAGCAGAATTGCTGAGACTCGCCGAACAATCGGCCAATAAATTCGACAACGGCGAGCTACTTAGCCAAATTTGTTACCAACAATCCTTAGTTGCAGAAGAAAATCAAGATTTCAAAGCTGCATTAGTCGCCTTTAAGAAGTATCGTCAATACTCTATAGGTATGCTTCGAGAACAAACTTCCCGGGTGAGTTTAGATAAAGCGCACACTTCAAAACGCCAACTAGAGAAAAGAGCACGAAAGCTGATTAACCGTATTCGAGGTCAGCACGAATACGACCCAGAAAAGCATTTTTCTTATGTGGTTTCTGAAACCTTTTGGTGGGAACAGCTGATGCAATTTAAAACAGAACTCAAACACTCGAACCACAGCATTATTATGTTCCACCATATAGACAGCGCTTACCTAGATGTCTGTACCGAGATTGCCCATACCTTGTGTAATCAGGACGACTTTATTTCTAGACTAAGTTCAGAGCGCGTAGCGCTTATGATTTCAGAGAAAGGCAAAGCCGCCGAGCACACCTTCCAAACTCTCACTACCATGCTCGATATTTACCCTTGGCATAGGAAGGGATTAAAAGGCTCGAAACCTTCCGTGAGCCTGACTGACATTTTGACCTTCCCATTCACGCTTGAGCAACTAGAAGAAGACGATTCAGAGGTAACAGAATGATGGAGACCCTATTACGCAAGATCACCGACGCGGGGTTAGATCCTTCATCTGTCTCTGGTGAAGAGGCGATCATCTTCTGGAACCATATTCGACAACACATTTCGACCACAAAAACAGAGCAAGCTCACTGCTATATCATTAGCTCTGAATACCGCGCTGAATTACAACAAAATCAAACCAGTATCAAAGAACTGAGACTTGCACTCAATCTACTGGACCTTCCCAACGACGTTGAAGACATACTGACGGTAAAAAGTAGCCTAAGTGATCGCTTGGTTGAAATGGGGGATTACACCTCAGCCCTAAATGAATTCGTCAGTTCATCAACAATCGCCGTTGAACACGGCTATATCGATGAATATGTCATGGCTATTTTGGGGATGGGGAATCTATGTGATGCCTACAGTGATCATAACCGAGCCCTGCGCTACTACCAAAAAATCTGCAGTATCGATCATGCGATAAGTAGTCGCTCACTTCGTCTCAAATTCAAGCTACATATGGTCGAGAGTCTCCTGTTGCTCAACCGTATTACCACCGCCAGTGATTTACTGGATGAATGTGAAGAGCTCGGTATTTTGGTGAGTAATAAGCTGCTCACCGCTCAGATATTACTGAGCCAAGCGAAGGTGCTTCGTGCTCAGAAACAATACTATGAGGCGCTGCGATGTCTATCCAAGATTCAATATCCGACCAACAGCACTCAAGCGAACATGCTGGCGATCGTAACACGTCTAGAGCAAGCGCAATGTCTGAGTGCAATAGGAAAGCAAGAGTACACACGGATGATCTTGTCGATTACCGAAAAACGAGTAAAAGTAGACGCGTCACCGGTACTTGCAAAACGCTTCTTTGATTCCTTGAGCGATGTATGTATAAGCCAAGGGTGTTTTCAAGAGGCGCTGAATTATGAGAAAAAAGGCTACCAAATTGAAACGGATCTCATCAAGCAGATCCCAATCAGTGAACTCGGAGCAAGCCAACTGCGCCGCTTATCACGCTTTGAATTGCAGCTCAAACTTATTCTCTCTGAACAAGAAAATAGAGAGTTGAAAGAGACAACTGAGCAACATAAAAATACGGTAGCTCGACTACAGCAAGATGTGTTCACCGACCCACTGACCGGATTACATAACCGCCGATGGCTAGATGTAAAACTGAAAGATCTACTTCTTCACCACACTCCCTTTGCGCTTGTCGTAATCGACATAGATCACTTTAAGTCTATCAACGATGAGCTTAGCCACTTAGTCGGCGACAAAGCGATTGTCACCGTCTCTCAAGAACTTCGCGCCTACTTCAAGTTCAAAGGTGCGTCATGTGTCAGATTTGGTGGAGAAGAGTTTTTAGTCATTCTGGATAATACCGATCTTACCAAGGCAGAAATGCACTCTGAACAGTATCGAGAGCGCATTGACCAATTCGGTTGGCATGAAATACTCGGAGAGCGTGGCTTAACCGTGAGTATTGGCATCACTCTACATCGAGAAGGTGAAAATACTCAACGCACCTTCTATCGCGCAGATAAAGCACTCTATAGAGCGAAGGCTAATGGTCGTAATCAGCTCTGTACTGAGTAGTAAAAGTTATCATTGATCACACAATGAGCATAACGACGAATCATTCCTTATAATATAAATCATTTTTCATAATAATTACTTGAGTGATGACGTAGTATGTTTATATTCAACATCTAACATTACAAGGATCTGTTATGTTTCTAGACTACTTTGCGCTCGGCTTGCTTGTCTTTGTGGCACTGGTCATTTTTTACGGCATCATCGTTATTCACGATATTCCTTATGAAATCGCTAAAGAACGTAACCACCCTCATCAGGATGCGATTCACGTTTCAGGTTGGGTTAGCCTATTCACCTTACACGCCATTTGGCCATTCCTATGGATTTGGGCAACATTGTGGCGCAAAGACAGAGGCTGGGGCTTTGCCAAACTCGAAGAAGAACAACATGATATTCATCATCGAGTGGACACCTTAATCGACCAAGTCAGTACACTTAAACAAGAAATCGAGCAACTCAAACAAACCAATGCAGCTCAGAGCAGCATTGAGAAAGAGGCACACAACGTCCAAGATCAGGAGGCTAAGTAATGGATTTACTGCTGATAATGACCTATGCGGCACTTTGTATCACCATCTTCAAAGTATTTAATATCCCACTGAATAAATGGACTGTACCGACTGCTGTTCTTGGCGGTGTCATCATTATCGGGACTTTGATCCTGCTGATGAACTACAACCACCCGTTCACTCAGATAGGTAACCAAGTTTACTCAACCACGCCGATTGTTTCAGGGGTTAGAGGTAAGGTTATCGAAGTCCCCGTTCAAGCAAACAAACCGCTTAAGAAGGGCGATATCTTATTTAAGATTGATCCTGTGCCATTTGAAGCCGAAGTCGCAAGGCTAGAGGCCAAAATAAAAGAAGCAAGCCAAGGCGCGCTTGGCATCGAATCAGAAGTCGCCGAAGCGGAGGCTGCAAAAGTCAAAGCCATCGCGGAGCGAGACAAAGCCCAGCGAGAATTCTCTCGTTACAAGCGTGGCTATGACAGCGGCGCCTTTACCGAGCAACAATTAGACACGCGCCGACAAGCTTACAAGGCATCGGAAGCGGCAGTAAAAGTGGCCGATGCTAACCTAGACCAAGCCAAATTCGCCTTAGATTCTGAAATAGGTGGTGAGAATACCGCAGTCGTCAGTTTATTGGCCGAGTTGCGTAAAGCCCAGTTTGATGTTGAACAAACCGTCGTACGAGCTCCCACTGACGGGTACGTTACACAATTAGCATTGCGCCCTGGCGTGATGGCGGTTCCACTACCATTAGCTCCTGTGATGACCTTCGTCCACTCAGAAGAACAATTTTACGCTGCTGCCTTTAGACAAAATTCATTACAACGTCTTCAGCCGGGCTACGAAGCCGAATTTTTATTCCGAGCACTGCCTGGAAAAATTTTCAAAGGTCGTATTGAAGAGGTCTTACCCGCTATTGGAGAGAGTCAGTTCCAAGCTCGTGGCGCACTATTGGGAACCGATTCACTAAAAACAAGCGGTCGAGTCTTTGCCAAACTTTCAATTACCGATGATCTCTCTGAATACCATTTACCAATGGGGACTGCGGTTGAAGTTGCGGTATATTCTAGGGCGTGTTGATCTTTCGTGGTTAAATTTCGTTCGAGATAAAAGCGTTTTAATCGCGGCGAGGGGGAAGTAGCCTAGTCACTCTAAGCAAATCTCCCTCAACAAAGAGTAAAACGCTTTTAGCCGAACCCTTCGGGCAGCGTTTGCTG
>NZ_CANLBV010000028.1 GCF_947488985.1 uncultured Vibrio sp. | reverse complement strand
CGGAACCGCCGTATGCGACCCACGCTTGTACGGTGGTGTGAGAGGACGGAGGCCGTGAGGCCTCCTCCTACTCGATTTATTTATCGAGGTTTTCTTGACTGCTATCCCTGTGGTTAGGGCTCGGTCACATCAATAATTAAAGTGTTGTAACAACTTCATCAAGAGCTAGGCGCGCTTTTGGTTTACCGTAGTTGTAGTCTTCGCCTTCTTTGTGGTAGCCGATAGCCAGTGCCACATCAACAACGTGACCTTCAAGTTCGTCTGCAAACTCTTCGCCGATCATCTTCGCGTCGACACCTTCCATCGGTGTTGAAGCGATACCAAGGCGGGCCAATGTGTGCATGACATTACCTAGCGCAATGTAAATTTGGGCCTTAGTCCAGTTACCGTTGAAACCGGTTTCGTCGGTGTTCATTTCTGCGAATGCGTAAGCACCTAAGAATTGCTCGTACATTTCAGCTGGTAGGTGACCCGAGCTAACTTCAGTGTCGGCACGTTTAGCGAATTTCTCTTTAGTGTACTTAGGGTCATAAGCAAAAAGAATCGTGTGTGACGCTGCTTTTGCATGTGGTTGGTTAAACTGGAACATGTTTTCAAACGTGTTGTGGAAGCGCTGTTTTGCTGCATCGCTCTCAATGATGATGAATTTCCAAGGCTGAGAGTTAATAGAAGAAGCCGATAAGCGAAGCGCTTCTTTGATCACTTCCATGTCTTCCGCAGATATGCGTTTTTCTGCATCGTATTTTTTAGCTGTGTAACGAGTGTTTAGATCAGTAATGATTGGGTGAGTCATGTTGAATCCTAATATCTATCAATAATAAATGTTGTCGAGCTTTATATTCAGTTATGCCAACCTTTGTTTAGTCGAATAAAACTAGCTCAGTTGCGTAAAACTAGTTCAATCTCGTCAACAAGATACGGATTTAAACTGAATGTTTGAGTGACGCTCGAACGTGTCCGAATAAATCGAATATCTGCGGTAGATTGGGTCGATGGGGGTAAGGTAATAGAAAAGTGGCACGGAGAAAATAGCGAACACATCAAATAACTATGGTTAATCATGTCCATAATAGTTCGATAAGTGTGAGCTAGATTCAATTAAGTGGCCGATACTCAGCCGCTTAATACGCTTTTATGCCGTATTGGCGCAACAATGGGGGAAGTAGGCTATCTAAGTGAGGGATATCCTCTGGGGTGAGCTCTATTAAGCTAAAACCGTGCTCTTGATAGACCCCTCTTGTGATATCACGCTTGTCTTCTGCGATTGGCGCAGAATCGGTTCCCCAAAATTGGATGTACACCTTGCCACTTGGTAGATAGAAATCGCTTATCACTTCTTTTGATGTCGGCAGTGGACGCTCGTACGCATGGACGACACCCGCCATATACAGCCAATTATCGATGATAAGCTCGCCCTTCGAACGAACATAGTGCCCATCTAGAGTTCGATGTTTTGCTTCGAACTTCTGGCGAAAGTTGGAAAATGACACGTCGGTTGAGTGACTCTCCGCATCATGGCCCAGAAACTCGATAACCGATTGCTTTAACCGTTTATTACGAACCAAAGAATTATGCCAAACCACGAATAAATTCTGAGTCGCTTTATCCTCTCTTTGTTCGCCACCGGCTTTGAGGCCTGTTGGGGTGACGTGCCAGCCGTTTTCTTCTTTAGTTATCCAGCCAAGCTCACTGAGTAATAAGTTGATTTTCTTGGCATTGAGTTGAAAGGCGCTACCAAGCTGGGTGGCGGTGAGTGTTTTTCCTGAGAATGAGTCCAAATCGATAAGCAGTTTCTCTGGCCAGACAATAAAGACACCAAACTTCTTGTGTTCGACATATTCCCCACCAAAGCTTTCTCCCCGCTCAGTGAGAATCCAACGCTCTTGTGAACGCACAATATAGCCCGCTGTTTTTAGATCGCTAAATAACGTTTTAGCTTCTATTCCTTTTTGTTTCGCAAGTGCCGAGGTGGAAATCTTGTCTGACATAGTCTGTTCTCAAGTAGCAGTGTGAGCTGCTAATTCATGCTGAGGGAGGCGGGATATCGTAGGCCAATACCATAACACATCTTGTTGTGCTAATTGCAGCTCTTCAGCTTGCGTCTCTGAGGATGTTTTAGTAGTACAACTCACGGATGATAGCTTTCTTAAATTACCAAAATGTAATTAAATTACACTTACTCATTAATTGCTCGCTTTTTCGTGTGTATTTTGTGCTTAGTATGGCGTACTCATATACATCTTTATCATTTCAGTGACTGCTATATTTTAAAATGAGACCTGTGTCGCTTTTTAATTTTCTGCTTGCGGCTGATTGGCGTGATCAAGATCACTGTTGAATAGTATTCATTATCAGAGAGTTGAGATTGTAATTTAAATTCACGAGCATTATGTGATCTTTGTCCTGTTATTTATTGTTAGTGTGTTTTTTATATGTGATCAATATCGCTAAAGATGAGTAAAAGTGCATTTTTGAAACTTTGTGATACATTTTAATCAACTTCTAAGCACACACTTTCGGTCATTTGACCAACCAATACATGACGGGGTTCTACCTATGCTATCACCTGAAGCGAAGATCAAGGTTCAAAATTTTGGTCGTTTCTTATCCAATATGGTAATGCCAAATATCGGCGCATTCATTGCGTGGGGTTTCATTACCGCACTATTCATTCCAACGGGTTGGTGGCCTAACGAAACGTTAGCATCCATGGTTGGTCCTATGATCACATACCTACTGCCACTTTTGATTGGTTATACCGGTGGTAAAATGGTTGGCGGTGATCGCGGTGCGGTCGTTGGTGCCATAACCACTATGGGTGTTATCGTTGGTACTGATATACCAATGTTCATGGGGGCAATGATTGTCGGTCCACTCGGTGGTATCGCAATTAAGAAATTCGATGAAGCGGTTCACGGTAAAGTGAAGAGCGGCTTCGAAATGCTAGTGAACAACTTCTCTGCGGGTATTATCGGTATGATCTGTGCGATCATCGCGTTCATCGTGATTGGTCCTGCGGTTAAGATTCTATCTGGTGGTTTAGCAGCTGGCGTGAACGCCATGGTAGAAGCTGGGGCACTGCCGCTCGCCTCTATTTTTGTTGAGCCTGCGAAAATCCTATTCCTAAACAACGCAATCAACCACGGTATCTTCTCCCCGCTAGGTATTCAGCAATCTGAAGAAATTGGTCGCTCAATTTTCTTCCTTATTGAAGCGAACCCAGGCCCAGGTTTTGGTCTGTTGCTGGCTTACATGGTGTTTGGTAAAGGCAGCGCAAAGCAATCGGCTGCTGGTGCGTCTATCATCCACTTCTTAGGTGGTATCCACGAAATTTACTTCCCTTACGTTCTAATGAACCCACGTCTAATCCTTGCGGTTATCGCAGGTGGTATGGCTGGTGTATTCACTAACGTAATGTTCGATTCTGGCCTTATCTCTCCAGCATCACCGGGCTCTATTTTCGCGGTATTGTTAATGACGCCCAAAGGTTCTTACATCGGTGTTGTACTGTCTGTTATTGCTGCCACAGCGGTGTCTTTCGTGGTCGCTTCAATTCTCCTTAAGACTTCAGCTCAAGGTGAAGACGAAGATTCGCTAGAAAAAGCATCAGCACAAATGAAAGACATGAAAGCATCCTCGAAAGGTGCAGCCTCAGCAGCCAACGTCAACCTAGCAGATGTTAAAGCCGTTTATGTCGCGTGTGATGCGGGCATGGGTTCAAGTGCGATGGGGGCTGGCTTACTGCGTAAAAAGGTCGCAACAGCGGGCTTAGATATCGAAGTCACCAACTACGCAATCAACAATTTACCGGCTGATTCGCAAATTGTGATTACCCATAAAGACCTAACAGACCGTGCGCGTAAAACCATTCCCGATGCGATGCACATGTCTCTTAACAATTTCTTGGACGGCGCGGTATACGACCAGCTAGTTGCAGAGCTGACAGACGCTCAGCTTGCCAATGCTCCAAGTGGTGAAGCGAAAGCAGCAGCGCCGGCAGCTGCATCAGAAGACAATAAACTTGCCCTGACGGATGACAGCATTTTCCTTGGCCTTAAAGCGGCTCAAAAAGAAGACGCAATTAAGTTTGCTGGTGATCAATTAGTCAAACTGGGCAACGTATCTCCACAATATGTCGACGGGATGTTTGCCCGAGAAGAGTTGGTGTCTACTTACCTAGGTGAGTCTATCGCCGTACCACACGGCACCATCGAAGCAAAACAGTACGTACAAAAAACCGGCATCGTGTTCTGTCAGTACCCTGAAGGTATTCAGTGGGGGGAAGATGAAGACGATATCGCAAAACTGGTTATCGGTATTGCCGCACAAGGCGATGAGCACAACATGGTGCTGATGGCTATCACCAATTCACTCGATGATGAAGAGGCTGTCGAATGCCTACAGAACACCACCAACCCTGCTGATGTTCTGCGTATTCTCAACGGTAACTAACAAGCTCTAGTCAAGCTCCTGAGTGAAGGCGGCCAGTCCCCCCCTGACTGGCCTCATTTTCGGTCTTAATTTTTTTGTAAGATTCAGTCTGGATAGCTGACTGCTGAATGCCGAGAGCGCATGGTCAAGGTATGTTGTTGAGCCGTTAGCTATCTAGATTCAAATATTTATAAGGTCAAAGTTATGAAAGCATTACATTTTGGTGCAGGTAATATCGGTCGTGGTTTCATTGGTAAGCTTCTTTCTGATGCGGGTATGAAGGTTACGTTTGCTGACGTAAATGAAACGGTTGTGAATGCGTTAATTGAGAGCCAAGAATACCCAGTGAAGATTGTCGGTGAAGAGTGCGTTGTTGAAGTGGTTAAGAACGTGACCGCAGTAAATTCAGCGACAAGCGCAGTGGTCGATTGCATTGCTGAGTCTGATCTTGTGACAACAGCTGTCGGCCCCACGGTGCTTAAAATCATCTCTAAATCCATCGCTCAAGGCATTGAGAAGCGTGCAGCAGATAACAATACTGCACCAATGAACATCATCGCGGCAGAGAACATGGTACGTGGTACGAGCCAACTAAAAGCGGCAGTGTTAGAGCATCTTTCTGATGAAATGAAAGCGTTCACTCAAGCACATATTGGCTTTGTTGATTCCGCCGTTGACCGCATTGTTCCTCCGGCAGAAGCGAGTGAAAGCGACCCGCTAGCGGTAACCGTTGAAACATTCTGCGAGTGGATTGTCGACCAAACACAATTTAAAGGTCCAATCCCTAACATTCCTGGTATGGAATGCACCGACAACCTAATGGCTTTCGTTGAGCGTAAACTGTTCACGCTTAACACGGGTCACTTGGTCACCGCATACCTAGGTGTGCTTGCTGGTCATGAAACGATTAAAGAGGCTATCGAAGACGATAATATTCGCGCTGAAGTGACCGCAACGATGGAAGAGAGCGGTGCGGTTCTGATTAAGCGCTACGGTTTTGATCCACAAGCTCACGCGGCCTACATCCAAAAAATTCTAGGTCGTTTTGCTAACCCGTTCCTGCGGGATGAAGTCGACCGCGTTGGCCGCCAGCCGATTCGTAAGCTGAGCCCGCAAGACCGCCTCGTTAAGCCACTGAACGGCACCTTGGAGTACGGCCTTCCGAACACGCATTTGGTCAACGCTATCGCGGCAGCGTTCCATTATAAAAATGAAGATGACCCTCAAGCGGTTGAACTTCAAGCAATGTTCGCAGAAAAAGGCTTTGCTGAGACATTAGCGCATTATTCTGAGCTGAATAGTGACTCAGATATTGTTAAACTAGCGCAACGAGCTTATCTAGCATTGAAATGATAAACCACCAAGTGCCACTCCAGTGGCACTTTCTTATTACCGAGCCATTATGCCAATACAAACGAGCAACGAAACCGAACTACTCGAAGCGCTCTCTGAAGCTGAGAGTGCTAGCGCCTGCCTGATGGCAGCTTACGATGCGTTGGATGACACGGTCGATGCAGTTTTAAACAATATTTTCAAGAAAGATGATACTGCGATTCAGTTTGTGGTTGAGCCGCTGCTTAATAGCGGTGGGCCTTTAGGTGAAATCATGGTGCGTGGCAAGCTCCTATTGGGGCTAGGCGTGATAGACAAAGCGCTTTATGACGATTTAGAAATTTTCGTGACTTTAAAAGAGTGGGCGAAAATACAAGGTGAAGATACCAGCTTCACGGAAGTTGATGTGATCTTCGAGCTTAATAAAGTGCACGCGATTCAACGTATTATGCCGATTGAATATGATGCGGAGATGGTAAAAACCATGTCTGGTCCAATGCTCGAAATGTTCTTGAGCCGACATCATCAGAAAGTGCAGTCGACCATCGTGTTGGCTATTACCGATATTCTCAATACCTTGTGCCGAGATAACGCGCTGAGCTCTTAGCTCTAGTCTGCAGTCCTGCTTATCTCGTTTCTCATCCTACATATCTTGTAGTTATTCGTTTCAATCCAAAGCTTAAAATGATAGCGGTTTCTCTCGTTGGATAAATCGCTTTGTTGTTTTTTTGCCTCTAAAATATATCCGAAATCTCTTCCCATTAAACACAAAATCAGCAGGCACAAAAAAAGCCACATACAGTGGCTTTTTTGATTCAACAAAACCTTAGATTATAGGTCTTGGATGTTTTCAGCTTCTAGCTCTTGGAAGTAGCGTAGAGTCTTAACTTTAAGTTCTTGTTGAGCTGGCTCATCAGCAACGATGATCGCTTTACGGTGCATCTGTAGAGCTGTAACAGTCCACATGTGGTTTACAGAACCTTCGATAGCCATTTGAAGCGCTTGTGCTTTGTTGTGGCCTAGAGAAAGGATCATTACTTCTTCAGCGTCTAGAAGAGTAGCAACACCGATAGTTAGTGCGTATTTAGGAACTTGGTTGATGTCGCCATCGAAGAAACGAGAGTTCGCGATACGAGTGTCTTCAGTCAACGTTTTGATACGAGTGCGTGAAGATAGAGAAGAACCTGGTTCGTTGAATGCGATGTGACCGTCGATTCCTACGCCGCCCATGAACAGGTTGATCTTACCGTATGAACGGATTTTTTCTTCGTATGCTGCACAGTGAGCATCGATGTCTTCAGCTTTGCCGTCTAGCAAGTTGATGTTTTCTGCTTGGATATCAACGTGGTTGAAGAAGTTCTCGTGCATGAATGTGCGGTAAGACTCTGGGTGGTTTGGTTCGATACCAACGTACTCATCCATGTTGAATGTTACAACGTGCTTGAAGCTCACTTCGCCCGCTTTGTAAAGTTCAATTAGCTCAGCGTAAGTAGTTAGAGGTGTGCTACCAGTAGGAAGACCTAGTACAAATGGACGCTCAGCTGTTGGCGCGAATTTGTTGATCGAGTCTGCGATATGACGAGCAGCCCATTTACCTACTTTTGCTTTGTTGCTTAATGGAATAAGTCTCATTGATTTTGCCCCTAGAAATAAAATTTTATAGTGTTCTGAAACATTAATTCGCATTATAAAATAAGCTATCTGGTTCCGCTATTGTTTTAGGTCAAATTTTCGATTTTTCTTAGTATCTGTGACCATAGCCGCCAAATTTGAACATTTATCACATGGATATTTGGTGGCGTTAAACAAGATTAATACATTTGTCATATCGTCGACTTCAAGTCAATGCAGAGCGGAACTACCTCGGTGTTTTTGTGATGGGTGTTTTGATAAATATCTGATTTTTTGATGTAAAGTGTGTTTAAAGAGAAAGCCCCAAAATGAGGCTTTCTCTGTTTGGGGCTGTTTATTCTTCTTGGAGTGCTAGCTCACTGTCGTACTCTTCGCTGGGTTCTTGGTCGCGTTTACTGCCATTTAAGGTATGAAAACGACGACGTCCACGAGATAACTGAGTGTACTTTAACCAAACACGCTCTAACTTAGACTTTGCCTTATGGGGTTGAGACAATACTTTCAGAAAGTGTTTCTCTTCGGCATTGACTGGTGTTAATTCACCAGTCTCAAGAGCCTGCATAGTGTCCCCAAACCGGGTAAGGGTCTCCTCTTCGGAAAGAGTAAAGTCACCTGACTTCGCAAACCCTCTCGGGAATTTAACGGTGTCATAAAAACGTTTTTTTCCATGTCGGAATTCAGTCTCAGACATATCAGCCTCTTCGATAATCATTGGTGTTTTTTTGTTGATGCGAGAATATGGGCAAAGGGAAAAATACGCCCTTTGTCTGCTACGAAAACAATCCTAGATCGGTTAGTTATCAGATTTATGACAGAGAGTAGTTTATTGGCTGAGGTGTAAATATTGAGAACTTAATCACTTAAGGTGAGGTTGATAAGGCTGAATGAGGGCTGACTCATTTACCGTGTCTTCGCTGCGAAATATGCGATGCAAGCGCTTAAGGGTAATAATTTTGACCTAATCTATTTAGCGACCACAAAAAATGGCTCCTTCAGGAGCCATTTCAGTGTAAACCATACGCCAAGCTTTCGCTGGGTATGCTGCTCGAACGGTATATTATGCGTTCGGCTCTTTATTATCGACTAATCGACTAGAAGCTAGAGGTTCATCAAATTCTCAATCGACTCCTCTAGAGAGTATGACATGTACGAATGGATCGTTTCTCCATCGGTAGCATCAATTTCAATCTTAGAAATTCCGTTGTCCGTTTTATCTTCAAGAAAGCTCAGCGACTGCTCGACTGATTCACTGATAAGCACTTGTTGGTTTGATAAAATAATTCGACAGGTGTGAAGATCCATAGCCATTTCCTTTGTCTTAATTCCTTTTATTCGATAGGTCTCTGCATCTTAGTGTGCTAAGTACTTATCGCCGACGTTGATAGAAGTATGCCTTCTACCTCCTAAAAATAGCTGAATTGAAAAAAAATAAAACTCTTTTTTGTGATTTATCTGTCTTTCAGTTCCGAAAATGGCTAGCGCCGATGGTGGTTCACGATACACTTTTGATTATTGGACGCATCGTTGTTAGCAATGGAAATAAGGAAAATGGCAGATAATTTATACAAAAACAGTATCTTAACTGATGAGCAGTGCAGTTTGGCTCGTTATTCACGAGACGCTCGTTTTGACGGTATGTTTTTTACCGCCGTGAAAACCACCGGTATATTTTGTCGGCCAATTTGTCCGGCAAGCCCACCCAGAGAAGAAAACGTCGAATATTTTTCCCATCAAGCTCAAGCATTGAGCGCGGGGTACCGGCCTTGTTTACGTTGCCGACCAGACAGCGCACCTTTTTCGCCGGCTTGGAAAGGGGTCGAAACCACATTTTTACGCGCATTGCAGTTGATTGATGGCGGTGCCTTAAATACAGGTTCTATGGTCGAGTTAGCGGCGCGCTTAGGGGTATCAGACCGTTATCTTCGAACTTTATTTGAACGCTATATTGGGGTTTCTCCCAAGCAATACAGTTTATACAATCAACTGATGTTCGCGAAACAATTGCTGCATAGCACGACAATGAGTATTACCGACGTCGGTTTTGCCAGTGGTTTCAACAGCACTCGTCGGTTTAACGATGCGTTCTTAAAAGAGTTGCAGCTTTCTCCTAGTCAGATTCGCCGAGCTAAACCCAGTCAGGGAGCCAGCAATCATCTCCAAGTCAGCTTTCACGGGGCGCTGGATTGGCCTCATCTACTGGCATTTTATCGACGACGGATGATTGAAAAAATCGAACAAGTTGGCGACGATTATTACCAGCGTACCGTCAACATCAATGGTGCAAAGGGCTGGTTTAAAGCTACACTTATCGGCCCACAGACCTTAGATATTGAGTTTGAGTTGGAAGAGATAAGCCAGCTAAGAATCTTAATTACGACAGTGCGGCGTATGTTCGATCTCAATGTCGATATTGATAAGGTTGAGACGTTTTTAGCGAGCGTTGACGGCAAACTGGTGCAGAAAAGTGGCATCCGAATTCCCGGGGTATGGAGTGCATGGGAAGCGGGAGTGAGAGCCATTCTTGGTCAGCAAGTCTCCGTGACAGTTGCGGTGGGGCAGTTGAATTTATTGGTACGAGAGTTGTGTGATTCAACCCGCAGCTCTGAACCACCAAATAGACTCTATTTCCCAACGCCACAGCAGATAGTTGATGCCGATATTGGCTTTTTAAGAATGCCAACAAGCCGCAAAGAAACGCTCAAACGCTTTGCTCAATACATGGTCAGTCATCATGCGGAGCATCCTTCAAAGTGGATTGAACTGAAAGGGATCGGACCATGGACGATTCAGTACGCCCTGCTGCGAGGATTAAGTGAACCCAACCATCTGTTAGTGGGCGATTTAGTAGTGAGAAGGTATCTCGAACATCATCCTACTATTACCCCAGAGGCGGTTTCACCTTGGGGAAGTTACGCCACCTTTCATTGCTGGAATCAAGCCTAATATCAATGTACATAAAGCTGGGAGACAGAATAGTGAAGCATTTTACGTATTACCAAAGCCCACTTGGGGTTATCACGCTGCAAGCCAATGACGACGGGTTACTGGGCGCATGGTTTGAAACTCACACAACCCAACCACAGGAGTTGGGTACCCAGCAGGACAATTTCCCGATTTTTACATTAGCTATTGAGCAGCTTGAGCGCTATTTTTCAGGCGAAGCAATAGAGTTTTCAATACCGATAGCAGCTAAAGGAACCCCATTTCAAGAGTCGGTCTGGCGTGCGCTAACCACCATCCCATATGGTGAGACGTGGAGCTATGCACAGCTCGCAGATGCGATTGGCAACCCAAAAGCAGTACGAGCCGTTGGCTTAGCGAATGGTAAGAATCCGATATCGGTGATTGTGCCATGCCATCGAGTGATTGGTAAAAATGGTAAACTTACAGGGTATGCTGGCGGTGTTGAAAGAAAGCAACGCTTGTTGGATTTAGAGGGCCACACTGAACTTTGATGACACTCCTAAGTTAATTCATTATCAATTCCAATCGCCGTAAATAACGGCTGATTGGTGTAACGCGGTTAATTGCCCTGATACAGTGAATTACCCTGATACAGCGAGTCGCTCTAACACAGCGAATAGATGTAACACGGGTAAAAGCGTAGACTGAAATAGTAGGGTGGAGTGTGATAGATATCTTAATCATTCAATAGATCATGACGAAAAATCCCGATGGGATTCAGCGTTGAGAACCGCGTAGATTACTATTGAAATTTAGTGTTATGAAGAGATCGCTGCGTAGATTGTCTAGAGATAAGACGTCGCAGAAATAAGAGACCCCGCTTGGCTTTCACCAAACGGGGTTCATTCTTTTTATTGTAGCCATCCTGCTACTGACGTGTTACGTATTTTTTTTATAGGTAACGTATGCTCCATGCATCGTTCCGTGATTGAGCCAAATCCTTTAGCTTTCCTACTCATCGCCTTCCTAGCGGTGTCCTTACTCACTCATCATCCTGACAAGCGACTCAATCCTAGAGTATGACTTCCTTGCTGATCACTCATCCTAAGTCATCAAATCTTCTTCCTGAAGATACCCAGTCCGTTAGGTTTTTCCTGTTGCTGCCAACTCCCTGTCGACATGTGTATTACACATTTTTATGGCTTCACTCGCAATCTACCTCAATAAAAAAATCGGCTCTTTGAGAGAAAGAAATATGCGTGGATTCATACAAAACAAGGAGTTGGGTTTGTTTTCTAGGTATTTTCTGCGAAGCTTAATTAGGATCTCTTACGCCAGATGTAAGATATATCTCACACATATACGGGCGCAAACATCCTTCTATACTGACCCTATCTGTTTGATAGGTAAGCCAAATGCACCCATAAACGCCAGAGAATAGGGAAATATAATGGTGACAGCACTTTACGCGGCCTTGTTAACGGTCGTCATGATTTGGTTGGCAATTGAAGTTATCAAGCAAAGACGAATCAATCTTGTTGCTCATGCCGATGGAGGAGTTGAGTCGTTGCAGATAGCCCGTTCGGCTCAGAGTAACGCAATGGATTACATCCCAATCACGGTTATCTTGATGGGATTGTTAGAGACAAATGGTGCCGATGCTTGGTTTATTCATGTGCTGGGTATGGCGTTTCTGTTGGGACGAGTGATCCATGCAAAGGGGATTCTAGCCAAGAACTTCAAAGGTCGAAAAGTCGGGATGGTGTTAACGCTTATCTGCATGGTCTCATTGATTGTCCTAAACTTAGTTTACCTACCTTTCGATAAAATGTTCTAGGGAGCATTATGGCATTGCGCCTTCCTCCTGCTTGGGCGATTGTCCTTGCAGGTCTCATACTCAACATCATGGCGATTATCCTATCGAGTTTGGTGTTAGATAGAATTGAAGCTGAGAAAGCGCAATACAATGACCGCAAATACGGCAATGTGTATTTAATACAACTGGCTTGGAACACGACTGAAACTCTAGAGCGCAAGCGTGAAGCGATTCTGATTCACCTTGATAAATTACCGACTGCAACCGCAGAGCCTTCAGCGACACTTGATCAGGCATTACGCGCCCAACTGAGACGCTGGGTGAGTGGTGATGTACCGGCCATCTCATTGGCTAACTTACCTAAGCTGATGACGCTGATAGATAGCGCTCAAGAAGCGCAACGCACACGAATCGATGATTACTACCTAGATAATCTGACCTTGGTGGAGTTGATCCAAAGGCTCGACGAGGAGATGGCGTTCTACAAGAACATTGCCCTGTTTCTTCAGGTGTTTGGTTTAGCGCTTATTTTGGCGCGAGACTTAGCGAGAAGACCTTAGGGGTTTGCCTTACTCATTGGCGACCTGCGTTAGCGGTTTCGATTGATGTTTTAGTGGAAATTGTATGCAGTTTGTTCATTTGTCGAAAGAGGGCGTAAAAAAGTGGACTTTATAAGCTCATTGTACCATCCTGCCCGTCCTATTTTATCTAGACACCAGTGAGACGAAGTGCCTGCTGAACATTATTCAGCCTCCCGTATTTCATGAAAGTATTAAGGAGTTCAACTTGAACCTATTTGTAAGAGACCTTACCGTTATCGATTCTTCATACATCTGTGAACACAGAGGGGTCGTAGGAGATAGTTGGATTTTAGATGTCATCATGTCTGGTGAACTTAATGAAATGAGCATGGTGCTGGATTTTAGCAAGGTCAAAAAGCAGATCAAACAGCTGGTTGATGAACACGTTGATCACCGCTTACTACTGCCAATGCAAAACGCTGCAATTGTGCTTCAGGCGAGCAAAGCGGGTTACTCTAAGGTGGATGTGTTACGCGGTGACAAGAGCCTTCACCTGCATTGCCCTGATGAAGCATATTGCCTGATTGATGCAGAAGCGATCACCATCGAGAGTGTGACTGCACACGTTTATCATATTCTTCGCGATAACCTACCAAGTAACGTCACTGGGTTAGAGATCACCCTGCGCCACGAACACATTAATGGCGCGTTCTACCACTACACCCATGGTTTAAAAAAGCATGATGGCAACTGCCAACGCATCGCGCATGGTCACCGTTCTCCAGTAGAAATTGTGGTTGATGGTCAGCGTGACGAACAACGCGAACAAGCATTTGCTCAGCGCTGGGAAGACATCTATTTAGGTTCTAAAGAAGACCAAGTTTCAGTTTCATCACTTAACCTGAGTGAAAACGCGAACAGTGTTAATGATGAAAGTCATTATGGTTTCCGCTATACGGCGCCGCAAGGGGAATTCGAGCTGGCGATTGCCAAGAGTGAGACCGAAATTCTGCCGACAGATACCACGGTGGAACTGCTCGCGGGCTACATTGCGGATCAAATTGAGCCGAGCTTAGCTGAGAACCAATCTCTACAAATCGTCGCTTATGAAGGTGTGGGTAAGGGTGCAATGGCGTTCCGATAACACTGCAACGAGTACACCGTTTCGGTACTGAAATGATCAAATAAGGGTAAGATAATTCGTTATCTTGCCCTTATTTTTTGTCGCTGTTTAAACGGCCTAATCAGTAGTGTTAGACAAAGGAGCAATGCATAGGTCAAGAACTCACGCATAGATCAAGAACTAACGCATAGGGAAAGCACTAACGAAGTAGCACACGTCTTAATGGGCTTTTCTCAATAGCAACGACCAAACCGAAGCTCAGCAATAGGGTGCCAACATACACGGTAACGTCTCTGCCGAATTCAGTGATTTCCAACATGCCACAGACATTGGACAGCAAGATAATGATCAGTAAATGACATGCGTAGATACCCAGCATACGATCAGAAATTGCGCGCACCCACGCATAATTGCCCATTTGGGGATGAGCTAAAAGCCACATAAAGATGCCTGTGCCCCACAGCGCCGTCCCAAACAAGAAGTCGTTGATATTAAAGGCAACATCAAACTGTGTTAACCAGGCTGCTTCTGTAAAATGAACGACCATTCCTAGTGCGAGTAGCCCTAGCGCCTTGGCAGACGATAATTGCCGCTGATTTTGACGAATAACAAAGCCAACAGTCACCAACAGAGTACTAAAGAAGGGGCCGTTCCGTGTGAAGAAGGGGGCATCTAACCCTGTTAACGTGGCGTAACTGCCCGCCAGTACACCATAGCCATACAGAGCCAACGCGACAGGTAATAGTAGTTTGGTTAGCTCCATTTCTATGAGCAGCGAGATAATTAAAACCGCACACACCAACGCTGGAATGAACCACAAATGTACCAGCCCTCCCTCTAGCAGCGAGTTCAGTGGCGCATTCATTAAATAGCCCCAATAACCTTGACGCTCTGCTAAATAACCAAACTCACCGACCTTCGCGAGATTAAAGGGCATTAATAGGCAAATGAGGCTCCATGCTAACCAAACTTTGAGCAGCGGTTTAGAATAATTAACGACCGTCTCCCAAGGTGAAGCCGATAACTTTGGCTGAATCAAGAAACCTGCAATGAGGAAGAACAGAGGTACGGCAAAGCGAGCTGCTTGGTTGAGCACATAGCCCACCCATGGCACGTCGCCTATTTGCCAGTAAGACAGTGCCATTTGACCGTGTAAACCAATGATCGCCAAGATAGCGATCACTCGTCCTAACTCGATACTTGCGATGTGTGGTGACGGTGGGGGCTGAACAGAAGACATATTAGATCTCTTAATCATATTTTTTAAGAAATCTAACAGTCTTTATAGGGATTAAGTGAGTGTTAAATCAAAGGGATAGTTGTTTTCAGACCTTGCTGTCGATTATTTGATCTTGCTCTCAGTTAGAGCAAGTCCATGACGCTGAGAGCAAAGATACCTAAGGTGCACGTCACCAAAGAGACAACGGTCGTTAGGGCAATAATATTGGCAGCTAAGGTTGAGTTTCCTCCCATAGCTCGGGCCATTACATAGCTTGCTGCTGCGGTTGGCGCGGCACTCATTAAAAAGATAAGCCCGAGATCTAATCCCTCAAAACCTAAGCCTAACGCCGCGAGTGTGATCAGCAAAGGTGAGATAATTAACTTATAACTGGAGGCAAACCACGTAGACAGTTTTTCTTGTTGCAGTGAGCTAATATCCAATGAGCCACCCGCACAAAGCAGTGCCAACGGCAAGGTCATGTTAGCAAAGTACTGTCCCGCGTCAGTCACTATCTTAGGGATTGGGATCGACAGAGCATAGAAGAATACCGCTAAGAAAATAGCAATGATGAGTGGGTTCTTGGTGATTGACTTAACGATCCCTTTGATCGCCTTCGCCCCCGACTCTTGCCCTTTTGGTGTCAGTGCGATCACCGCTTGAATATTATACAGTACGGTTGTTGAGGCAACATAAATGGCCGCCAGCGCCACCCCTTGGTTGCCATAAATATTGGCGACATACGCTAGCCCTATGATCGCCGTGTTGGCTCGAAAGCCACCTTGGATTATCACGCCATGATCTTTAGAGTCTTTAATGACTAATTTGGTCGAGAAAATAGTAAACAAGAAAAAGGCAAAGTTAGCGATAAGACCAAATAACACCAGCGTACTGCTTGATGAGAAATCATGATCAGATTGAACAATACTCAGAAAAAGCATTGCGGGTAAGGTCACTTGGAAAACGACCTTAGACGCGACCTCAATGAAGTTATCATTGATTAAACCGATCCGCCTAAATATCACCCCAAGAAACAGCATTAAACAGATGGGCCCTGTTATTGAAGCCGAAAACGCAAACTGTTCCCAAAGTGTGTTCATATTTTTCCTTCGTTCATTGATTGATGGCTGTGACTGCCGCCGCATTTTTCCACAATTCGTCGGTAAGCGAAATTAAATCCCGAACGATAGGCAAAAAACTTTCAAAAAAAGAACGACCGTGCTAAAAATAAATGATCAAACCCACAATTGGTGAATGATGAGCAAGGGTAAAATAACCAAAGAGTATATTTTGAGTCATGCATTTGCACTCGCAAGTGAAGGTGGTCTTGAGAGCCTGACTATCGGTGAATTAGCCAAGCAGTGCGGGATGTCGAAGAGTGGACTATTCGCCCATTTCAACTCGAAAGAGAATTTGCAGCTTTCGGTACTCGAGTATTCTAATCACATATTTTCTGAAAGGGTCATCTTGCCCGCCAGAGAGCTGGGTGACGGTGATATTGAAGCTAAGCTGCAACAGCTGCTCGACAATTGGCTGGGTTGGAACCACTCCTTTCAAGGTCGCTGCATGTTTATTGACGCATGGAAGGATAGCGGCGCTGAAACCTCCGTGATTCAGCAAGCATTGCAAAAGACCATGTCGGTATGGATTGATTATTTGACGATTCAGATCGCCAAGGCCGTAGACAGTAACCAGTTTCGAGCCGATTTAGACCCTAAGCAGGCAACGTTCGAGTTATACGGTCTTTACTTGAGTGCGAACTTGTTTTACTCCTTACGAGGCCAGCAAGAGAGCCACACTCATTTTTGGCGAGGTGTAGAGCGCTTAATCGCTAGCTGGAAAGTGGCTTAGCTCGTAAACCATTTATTTCACAAATAATTTAGCTCGCAAATTATTGAGTTCGCAAATTATTGAGTTCGCAAAGCATGTAACTTTGCTTAATTCAGGCTTGCAAAAGATTTTAAGATAAGTGGCGGCAAGCAGTCGTAAACAGCGCTATCGCCATTTTTATACTAACAAATAGCACGGTCGTTCGATTTTATGACCGAGCTCGATACGCCAATGATGATGGCGACACAAGGAACGATCATGAGTGATAAAATCTATTTTAATACATCGAACAAGTTTAGCTTCAAGCGCAGCCTAATTGGTGCAACAACCAATTTGCACTACATTCTCGCGCCGAATCATGCCAAGAAGACCGCGCGCAAACTGCTATTAACGCCGATGCGAACGGAACAGAAGAATGCCGACCCACAAGGGCTGGTTAAGGGTGAAATTAGAGGCCGTGATGGGGTGCTCAAAACATACTCCCTAGGTTCAGGCCCAGTTTGGGTGCTGACTCATGGTTGGTCTGGTACCGCGAGCCAGTTTTTCCCTTTAATGGAGCATATTGCTGCGAAAGGCTTTACGGCACTGGCTTATGATCACCCAGCTCATGGTGGCAGTGACGGTTTGCATGGTCATATTCCGGCGTTTGTGCACGGCCTTGAAGCCATTCTCGATTCAGTGGGTGATGTTGCGGGTTTGGTGGGTCACAGCATGGGGACGGCTTCGGCCTTGGAATGTAAGCACATTAAATTGCAAAACAAACCGCTATTGCTGATCGCCCCTGTGCTCGATTACTTGGATAACCTATTTGGCAGCGTGGCACGCTCTGGCTATTCCATGAAGCTATTCGACGCAGTGGCCGGTGAGTTGGAAACGCAATTTAACTACCCGATTCAGTCAATTGATCCTTATGGTAAATTGTCGCATCGCGATTCTCAAACCATTATCGTCCATGACGAGCAAGACAAGTTTACTAAGTTTGATGTCTCTCAGCGCGCCGCCAATGAAATTGACCGCGTTACCTTGATTGCGACTCAAGGGCAAGGGCATGGCCGAGTGATGAAATGCCCACAAGTGTTTGAGAGTTTTGATTCGTTGGTTGGTTAAACTTAATCGATTCAACTTCAACTTCATGTCGCACTTATTATCTGAAATCGGGAGTCATGGTATTTATTTTCTTTAGCAGATAGGCCAACGAGAGCATAGCTAGTTGGCCTATCTTTTGAGTTTTTTGATCGCTTAGTTCGTTTCTATCGCTTCAACATACCCCATAAGGTGCTGTTTCACTTCATCCGATGCGAATGCGCTCGCGACAGAGTATTGGTAGATCTCTAGGTAGTCTTGTTTGCTTAACTCGAAGGTTTCACACACACGTTGTACTTCGTTGGTCATGGTTGTATTCGACACCGTACGGTTATCGGTGTTGATGGTCACTACGATGCCGTCTTTTTGGAATTTAGAAATTGGGTGGTCACCGAAGGTGTGGATGCATTTCGTTTGCACGTTACTGGTTGGGCAAGTCTCAAGTGCTACTTGTTTATCTTTAACAATGTTGTAGGCATCTTGGTTACCTTGGATATGAACCCCGTGACCAATGCGCTCAGCATCGAGCAGAGTGATCGCGTCATAAACGTTTTGTCCGTGCCATTGTTCGCCCGCGTGCACCGTTACACGGTAACCTTTCTCGATCGCGTATTGGGTGTATTTGGAAAACTCCGCGCAAAAACCGGGCTTTTCGCCACCAGCGATATCAAACGCCACCACACCGTTACCTAAATAGGCTTGGCCTGCGTCAATGACATCTTTGATTGAATCTTTCGGAAACATACGCAGTACAGACAGGATATAATTCCCTTTGATGTCGTACTTCTGTTCTGCGCGCTGCATGCCTTTGACTGCACTGGCAATGATCGTATCAAGAGACAAGCCCTTGTTGACGTGAAGAATCGGTGCAAAGCGAACCTCAAGGTATTTCACGTTCTCGAGTGCAGCGTCTTCATAAAGCTCAAAAGAGATACGCTCAATTGCTTCCTCGGTTTGCATCACTTGCAATGGCAGTCTGAAACACGCCAAGTATTCATCAAGGTTTTTGCAATCTTCAGGCACGGTGAGAGATCTAACGACGGCTTCACGATCTTCTGGAAGTTCAATAGCGTATTGCTTCGCCAGATCAATCACAGTGTCAGGGCGAACGCTTCCATCTAGGTGGCAGTGCAGATCAATCTTAGGAAGTGCGAGAAAGTTCATGAGTATTCCTTTTTCTATTATTTTATGGCGTTATTAACTCTTAGGTTACAGGCGCTGAAATTATCAAGTTTGTGATATGATTTAAAGTGACATAAATTCATCACAAATTTGAACTAGAGGAATATCATGGTCGATGTTAAAAGCTTACTCAAATGTGATATGAATTTACTGCTGTGTTTGCATGTGTTGCTCGAAGAGCGCAGTGTCAGTAAAACCGCAGAGCGATTGTTCCTCAGCCAGTCGGCGGTCAGCAAGCAGTTAACCAAGCTGCGTACGTTGTTCGATGACCCTCTGTTTGAGCGTGAATCTAGGGGCTTATTTCCAACGCCTAAGGCTTCCGTTTTAGCCCCTAAAATCCACCAAATTCTTCTTCAAGTTGAGCAGCTAACGCTACCGGAAGAGTTTGATGCACCGGGCAGTGAGCGCATTTTTAACATCGATCTTGTCGAGACTGCGTATACCGCGATCTATCCGCAATTTATGCCGAATGCGCTAGCAGAAGCGCCGAACATCACGGTAAACAGCACTACTTGGAGCAGCGAAACCTTCAAGCGCTTGCTCAAGCGTGAGGTCGATTTTGGTATTGGGATTTTTGAGCTAGATGAGAGGGCGAGCAGCCATGTTCAGACGATTCCTTCCGAGCTGAATTATGTGGAGTTGCTGCAAGATTATTCGGTGTGCTTAATGCGCAATGATCATCCAGTACTGGAAGAAGAGTGGAGCTTAAAAGCCTTCCTTAAATACCGTCATATACAGCTAGTCACTGGTGGCGTTGGCGATTGGTTACTGCTTGAAATCTTACAATCCAAACAGCTGCAAATTAATAAGGCGGCGAACGTGTCGGATATCACCAGTGCCGTAAAATTGTGCAAGCAAAGTGATTTACTGATGTGCTACCCGTACAACTCGGTGCGTGATTATATCGAGAGTGGTGAGTTGGTGATGAAACCTGTTCCAGTCGATTTGGTGCCAGGAGGCTTGTTCTTGCTGTGGCACAAGTACTTCGATTCAGAGCCGAGCCACAAATGGTTGCGTGATCTGATCATCGAACAGACTCGATAGCTGGGATGCTTCATTTGTATAAGATATTGAAAGATATAATAAACGTAATTATTTGAGAAAAACTTTCACTTTATTTCGTCTTTTGGGATTAAGCTTCGTCTTATTATGGATGCTATTTTTATTTGTAAGATGAGATATGACAATTCCACCGTTATCACAACAGATTATTGAAGATGCATGTGAGTGGGCGATCATGCATGGCGTTGCGTTCTGCCAGTCAGATAATACCGCTAAGCATTGCCCTTTCAGTATTGCGCCAATGACAATGGAACGTGAGGTTTTTTGTATCTATGAACAGCTCAAATATCGGTAAATCTTAAACAACCATCACTCTCCCAACTTGGTAAAAGCCAGAGGTGTTTGTCCGGTTTGCTGTTTAAAAAAGGCAATAAATGAACTGTTGGATGAAAAGTCTAATTGGTGCGCGACATCGCCGACTTGTCGGTTTTCTGATAACAATTCAATTGCTTTAAACAAGCGCCATTGTTGTCGCCATTCTTGATAGGTCATGCCTGTTTCGGCTTTGAATAATCGGGTAATCGTTTTGGTGCTTGCGCCAACCGAGTTCGCTAATGTCGATAATGCAGGGGCGAGAAAAGAGGCGGTTCGGACTTGCTTACAAAAGCTTTTAAAGCGTCGATTTGTGGGTAGTGGCAAGATGAACGAATGTTGATTGGCGCTGTAAAACTCTTCCCAGAATAGGTTGGCTGTATTGGTGGTTTGTTCCGGTGCAATGTTCCAATCCCAAAAAGCCATCTTATTGATCAGCGCCTTCAAAAGCTCGTTCACTTCCACAATCTCAATGGCTTCTGGGCAAGTGTAAATACTGCTATCGAAATAGAGCGAGCGATAGGCGACCACATTAGTCATCTGCGCTCGATGCTTGGTATAGGGCGGGATCCACACGGCTTTGGTTGGCGGTAAAATACAAAGGGCGTTTTCCAAGGTCAAGGTGATGCAGCCTTGCGGAGCATACAGAAGTTGCCCCTTAATATGGTGATGTATGCCCGAGTCATGTTTGCCTAGCTCTGCGGCAATGCCAATTACAGGTGCGGGTAAGCTGTCTGCATCAAACTCGATGGTCTCACTAATTAATGCCATTTGTCCCAATCTTGTTGTTTTTGGTTTTAATGTTGTTAACGAGCCAAGGTTAGTTTCCCCTAGACTTCCCGTCAAGTTCACTGGTCTTGGAAAAATGATGAAAACAAAACCTTCTTTATGGCAAATGGTGCTGCTGCTAATGTTCCCTCAAATCGCAGAAACCATCTATAGCCCGACTCTGGATTCAATATCGAAATCCTTTGATGTCAGTTACACACAAGCCGCTCAAACCCTATCGATTTACTTCTCTGCATTTGCGGTGGGTGTGGTGGTATGGGGCGTGTTAGCGGATAAATGGGGACGTCGTCCCACCATGTTATTGGGGATGGGATTATTCGCTTGTTCAGCACTCATTGCCATGCAAACCGACAGTTTTACGTGGTTGATGATAACAAGAGCGATGGGCGCTTTCGGACTTGCAGTTGGCTCTGTCGTTACTCAAACCATGCTGCGAGATGCGTTTAGCGGAACAGAGCTAGCCAAGGTATTTGGTTACATGGGCATGGGGTTGTCGATTAGCCCAATCATCGGGTTGCTACTTGGTGGTCAATTAAGCCAAGCGGGCGGACATCAATATGTGTTTATTACCTTATTTATTATGGTATTAGCGTTGCTGGTACATAGCTTATGGTCGCTGCCTGAAACACAACAATCTAAGCAGCCGTTGCAGTTAAAATCGCTCAGTCTTCACATGATCAAAGACGGTGGTATTTGGGTATCGATACTGCTTGTTGCCTCGTTCAACATTGCGTTGTTTTCGTATTACCAACTGGGTTCATTTACCTTCTTACAGCTTGGATTCAGCATCGAGCAGTTTGGTTATAGTGGTGTGGTGCTTGGGTTCGGAACCTTGTTGGGAAGCTTGGTTAACAAAGCGCTATTGAAGCGACAAGTTTCATCTACCTCTTTGATTGGCTTAGCGGCAGGGCTTCAAATATTAGGTGCGGTTGGTGTGTATTTATCACAACACACGATCTGGTTCTTGCTACCGATGATGTTGGTGGTCATGGCGTTTGGAATCGCGATCCCTAATGTATTGAGCCGTGCGTTGGTCCGTTACCAATCTCAAGCAGGAAGTGCAGGCGCACTGTTTGGTTTGATGTATTACACCTTGATTGGTTTCGGGCTTGCTTTAGCGGGAATGATTCAAAATCTAGGTGCGGTGTTGGTACTTTGTGGTTCGTTATCTGTCTTGGTAACGATACGCAGTAGGCTCTAACCCAAACGGTAAACCTCTCATCTATTTCGATAAATTCCGCATTCTATTGAGTGCAGAATTTTTCATTTTATTGATTCGTAAATTAGGATGTTGACATAGGTAGAGTGATCGTTCTACCTTGCAAGTAGAACAATCATTCTACCCTTTGTCGGGTATTGAGAGAGCACTATGTTGAGAGAACAGATTGCAGCAAGCCTTGAAGTAGCGTTCAGCCAACAAGGTTTTGCTGAGCCGAGCGTTGCACAGTTGAAAACCGCGTGCGGTGTAAGCCTGAGAACCCTGTATAAACACTTCCCTTCAAAAGAAGCGATGATTGTTGGTGCATTGGAGTACCGACACCAACGCTATCTCGATTTCTTACTGGAGGCGTCACCTGAGGCTGGGTTGGAATCTGTCACTCATATCTTCAACAAGCTTCAACAATGGTTAGAAGAGTATGCGCCGCACGGGTGTATGTCGATGAGTGCGATTGCTGCGTTCCCAGATAATGAGCTTATCAACCAATCGGTTATGCAGCATAAAGAACAAGTTCGTTTGCTTATAGGCAAGCAGAGCCTGCGAGATGATCTCGCGACACCACTGTTTTTACTTCATGAAGGCGTATCAAGCGCGTGGCCGGTATTAGGCGAAGAAGCGGTGGCATCAGCACAGAATATGGTTACAAAATTACTCGAGGAAACACGATGAAATTCGAACTACCAAAGACAATGAAAGGCGTAGAGATGTTGGGCCACGGCGGAGCAGAAATGCTTGGCTACCGCGAAGATATCGCGGTTCCTCAAATCGAACCTAATGAAGTGCTGATCAAAGTGATGGCAGCAGGTGTTAACAATACGGATATCAACACACGAATCGGTTGGTACTCAAAAAGTGACGATTCAGACGACGCAAGTTGGGCGGGTGAAGCGTTAAAGTTCCCTCGTATCCAAGGTGCTGACGTGTGCGGTTTTATCGTAGCAGTCGGTAATGAAGTCTCTGCTGATCGTATTGATGAGCGTGTTCTTATCGAACCTTGTTTAACAGAAGTGTACGGACGAGATCTGCCACAGCCATGGTACTTCGGTTCTGAGTGCGATGGTGGTTTTGCTGAGTACACAAAAGTTGCAGCGAAACACGCTTATGCGGTGAACAGTACTATGTCGGATGTCGAGCTAGCGTCGTTCCCATGTTCTTACTCAACAGCAGAGAAAATGCTCACTCGTGCTCAAGTCGCTGAAGGCGATCGCGTGTTGATCTCGGGCGCTTCTGGCGGTGTAGGCTCTGCTGCGATTCAGCTTGCTAAAGCGCGTGGCGCATACGTGATTGCAATTACTAGCCCAAGCAAGAATCAACAGTTGCTTGAATTAGGTGCTGATGAAGTGATTGCTCGTGATGCTGATTTGGTGGAAGCATTAGGCGTAAACAGTGTGCATGTGGTTATCGATTTGGTTGCCGGTGACAAGTGGCCAGAGTTTCTGGAAGTTCTAAAACCGCATGGTCGTTATGCTGTGTCTGGTGCGATTGGTGGTGCGATGGTCGAGCTAGATGTTCGTACTCTGTACTTGAAAGACCTTAGCTTTTTTGGTTGCACAGTTTTAGAACCGCAAGTATTCCAAAACCTGGTTAACCGAATTGAGAAACAGCAGATCGGCGCAATTGTCGCGAAGTCTTTCCCACTGGCTGAAATCCATAAAGCGCAAGACGAGGTCTTAAAGAAAAACCACGTCGGAAAGATCGTACTGGAAGTGGCCTAGCCGTAGCTCAAAGCCAACAGTAACCTAAAACCAACACAGCAAGATATTGGACATCATGCCACTGCTTGTACCTAGTTTTTACTCGCATTTTTAACTATTAACGTTTAGCTACTAACAGATAGTGCTTTGACTATGAATGAATAGCGCTTAGAGGGCTGATGAATTTCGCTGAGGGTTAAGCCACGGGTGCTCCGGCTTTGGAGCACCTCTTTTTAGGGGGGAGCGAATGTCCTATGGGGCATTGAAAGACGGTTTAGAACTGCTCGGCAAGCAGCTTATCAAGTGTTTCGACGAGTTTTTGGTTTTTTCTGGTATCGAGCGCATCATCATGAGGGGCTTTGAATAACCCTGAATCATTATCAAAGTACTGCCCTGATGCGTTCGCAAACTCCTCGGAGAGTGCTGCCCGACATAAAATATCGTCACCAATACCTAAGTCATTCCCTTCCAATCCATAGGCATCTCTCACCAGTTTACTGCCAAGAAATGAAGCGGGGTTAACGGGAATAATCGCTGGGCCGTTCGCGTCAAGTTGATGCGCGAGGTTGATAGACCACATAGTGAGCGCTAACTTACTTTGAGCGTATATCGGGCCATCTAACGCTTCGGCATTGGCACGAGTCAACACCTCAAGATCGACCGGGGCCTGCGCTGCGGAAGATAAGTTAACGATGCGGCCGCAGGCATCAAAAAGGGGAAGTAACATTTGTGTGAGTAGATAAGGGGCGATGGTGTTGACGGCGAATCGAACGTCTAGATTATCCTGAGTGGTGATCTCTGTGACCTTATAAACGCCGGCGTTGTTGATCAGCACATCGAGCTGCTGATGTTCGATTTTTACTTGATTTGCTAATGCCTTTACTTCCGACAACTGCGATAAGTCAGCAACATAACTGTCGAACACTGCATTTTTAGACAATCTTGATAGACTGGTTTTAATCTTACTCAGTTTCGCAGGATTGCGTCCATGGAGCAGAATATGATGCCCTTGCTGAGCCAACCTTCTCGCCGTCTCTAGCCCAATCCCATCTGTCACACCTGTGATCATGATTTTTTTCTGCATCTTTTTTCCTTTGAAGCATTGCCCATGCAACTTTTATAACAAAGTTTTCTTACGCAAAATTTCTATTGGTTCACATGATCGGGGTTACTAAGGGTAGTAAATGTCGAGTTAGTAAAAAATATGCGGATGCAAGGTGGGTAAGGCGCTGCAGGGTTGTCGCTGATGGTTTGGTTTTGTACGCGTTTGGAAGGGGATCAATCTGATAAGAAAAACCTCAGCCCAATCGTTGGGTTGAGGTTTTTATTTTCCTCTTAGGTCAGCCTAGAACCACGGAACCTGATATGTATTGAGGCTTCTTTTATGGTTAGTGCTGATGCTGATGCGAATCTTGATATAGCTCTGCATCCACTTCTTCGCCTTGGTTTGGGCGCGGTACAATCTCAAAATTGGTGTCCGCTTGCGTTAATGAAGACAGCAGTTTATTGAGTGAGCTTTGATCGCCCGTTACGCCTGCTTTTCCCTCTTCCAACAGTCGATTGAGGGTGGTTGTTTGCAATACGATCTTAGAAACGTCTGATTTATTGATGATCAGTGTGGTGTCAGCCTCTTGTGGCTGCGCAACTTGAATGTTGTTGAGATTGCCGTTCGACATCTCTACGTAGTAAAACTCTTTCACGTCAGGCAGTTGGATATTCATGGTAAACGGCGTGTCTTGCGCTTTCAATGAATCAACTTTTACGGCTAAGTAATCCAACAAATTCTCGATGGTCATGTTCGCCAGTACATCTGGTGATGCGGTTTTTGGCGCTCCCGGTTGTGTACCAATACGCAGCTCTTGTGCGCCCGTTAGGTAGATATTTATCCAGCCTGCGCCCTCTGATTGGTAGCCTAGTTGCTCGTAAGTATCAGCAAGTAAACCACGCGCAACCTTGTTGTTTGGCTCTGCCTGCACCACTTTATTCAGCACGGTGGCGACAAAGCGGTATTCCCCGTCTTTGAAATCTTGTTGCGCTTTCTCAATCACAGCATCACTGCCACCCATGTATTCGACAAATTTGACCGACTCAGGCTCCACTTGCAGCGGGTTAAGGTTGGCAGGGTTCATGTCAAAGTAGCCAAGATACATGTTGTATACCGCGCGCGCGTTGTGCGAATAAGTACCATGGTAACCATTGGTGTGCCAAGATTGTTGAATGCTGTCTGGCATCACCTTGTAGATCTCGTCACCGATATCTTGCATTACCACCCCGTTATTGGCTAGGCGAAGGGTTTGATTATGGGTAAAGCCGTACGCATCACGCTGCATTCTTAGGTAATCTGCGATCTCTTGCTCGCCCCAAATCGGTGATGAGTGTGATGCAAATAACACCTCTGTATCTTCGCCCCAAGTGACTAACATCTCGTTGATTTTCTTTGATCATTTTAATCCGTCACGCACCTTTGCGCCGCGCAGCGTATACAGGTTATGCATTCCTTGGTAGGTCAGCTCACCGGTCCATAGTGCCTTCATGCTTGGGATATAAGTGACCATTTCTGAGGCTGCTTCGGTACCCGATGCGTCCATAAATTGCATTTCTAGGCCGTCGATAACCAACGTTTCAATCTCTTGATTATGGTTTAGCTCATAATCTGGTAGGACGTAGGTGATGGTGCCTGTCGATAAGCCTTTCGCCAGTGCGGCATCAACAACACCGTGTTCATGACGATTCAATGTCGCCCCATACTGATAAGCGGTACGACGAGACATCGCATTGCCTGCCAGCACGTTTTCGTCGACGATCTCTTTGGTGATGTTTTTCGATCCGTAAACCTTGACCTCTGGGTAGGCGTCTTTAATGGCTCGTGCGCCACCGAAATGATCGGCGTGTGAATGCGAGTAAATCATCGCTACGATAGGCAGCTCCCCGCCATCTGGCACCTTGTTTTGGAAGAACTTGAGTGATTTCTCAGCCGCCTCTTTGGTCAGCAGTACGTCGTAGGCAATCCACCCATTATCGGTTCGAATAAAGGAGATAGACGCTAAATCGGCACCGCGTACTTGGTAAATTTTACCCGGAACCACCTCATAAAGGCCTTCTGCTGCTTGGTTGAGCACCGCTTGTCGCCATAGGGATGGGTTGACGGAATCCGGTGCTTTATCGGCACTGGATACATTGGATTCGATAAAGTTGAAGCTATTGCGAATGATGTCACCGGTGTCTTGATCGAAGCTTGCGATAAGGCCCTTGTTGTTATTATCAAAGGCGCGCGTGTCGGCAAAGTTGAGTGTTTTCGCCAGTTCTTGATTTGCTTGTACCGTTTTGTCGGTTGCGGCTTTGCCCCCTTGATCGCCAATGTCACTAAAGTGCGCGTGGTCGTGGTTCGCAGCAATCGACGAAAAGGCGAGAGAGATACCAAGCAGCAGGGATGAATTTTTGAATGTGCGTGAAATTGTCATAGAAGCCTCTTCAATTTGTTTTCGTTGGGTTGAGGTAATTGTAGGCTTAAGACACATAGCTAAAAATAAAGTGATTTTTAGGTTATATATCACAAATAGTGATGTATTGGACTAAGCTGTAGAGGTAGGTCAGCGGCGCTATTGACCATTGAAGATAGGGGCGGTTGATCTCATTTCAATACAGTGGGTATAGCTTAAAAGCAGTGGGTATAGCTTGAAAGCTGGGGAGCACTTAAACGCAGCATGGAGAGCAGTAGTGAGCGACAGTGAAAAGTTGGATTTGAATTTATTGAGTGTGTTCTTGGAGGTGTATCGATTGCAGTCGATCACGCTCGCTTCTGAATCACTTGGTATGACACAACCGGGGGTTAGCGGGGCGCTCAAGCGCTTACAATCTCAACTTGATACCGATTTGTTTACGCGTGAAGGACGCGGGATCGTCCCGACCAACGCAGCTGTGCAATTGGCAAGCCGGGTTGAGCCTGCTTTAGAGGGCATCACCAACGCAGTCAGCACTTTAAAGCAGTTTGATAATCAGCAGCATCATGTGTTTCGAATCCTAGCCAACGAGACGGGGTTGCTCAAGCTTCAGCCACTTGTTGAACAAGATGATTCGCTGGGGAATATTTCGATTGAGTTTAATATGGTGCCGAGCAACGAAGAAGATCTGCTGCATAGTTTGAGCATGCAGCAGGCCGATTTAGCGATTGATGTCCACTACCCGCAAGTGAATGGCTATATGAAGCAACCCGTCGTTGAAGATGAGCTGGTGTTGATCGCCAAGAAAGACCACCCAAGAATCAAAGGTTCGGTCACCGAGGCGCAGTTTTATCACGAGAAACATATTACGTTTAGGATGCGGCGTACGCGTTTGCACACCGCTGACTACTTTACCAAATCAACACTGAAGTCGAGAGCCGTTAGTGCGGAGTGTGACTCGCTGATGACCATGTGCGCGCTGGTCTCCAGTTCTGATTGCGTTGGCAGTACGTCGCGTGATTTTGCTAATCAATTTGCTGACCGATTCCAACTCCAAGTTATCGATCTACCGTTTGAGATTTTGCCTATTCAGCAGTACATCATTTGGCATAAAAGAACCGAGTCGACCCCGGCTCATCAGTGGTTGAGAAACAAGATTCACCAATACATGCTCGGCTAATCATGCATGGGCTAACCACTCATGGGTGAATCGTGGTTGGTATTGGATTAGCGAGCCGCTTTGTTTGTGCGTTTCTGCTTCGCACTCTCTATCATCTTCGCGGGCGACATACCTGTGACTAACATGGTTCCGGCAATCACCAGCATTGAGCCAAACATGGTGTTAAGACCAATCGCTTCGTCTAAGAATAGGTTGCCCCACAAAATGCCAAACACAGGAATCAAGAAGGTGACCGAAAGCGCCGAAGGGGCACCAAGCTCGGAGATGAGGTTGAAATAGAGTAGATAGGCTAACCCAGTACACACTGCGCCCAGTAAGATGACCGATGTCGCTATAGTCAGGTCGGGCGCTTCTCGCATTGGAATAAAAAATACAAACGGCAATACGATCAATACTGCGGCCCACATACTGCCATGGGCATTGTTGAAGGCTTCAAGTTTTGGGGCTGTCTTGGTGTAGTTAGAGGCGATACCATAGCTAAATGCAGCCATCATGGCGGCAAAAATAGGTACCATCGCATCTCGGCCAATATTCACTGCATCCCAGCCGACCAATACTGCAACCCCGATCACCCCTGTGCTTAAGCCGAGTAAAACCCTGCTTGTCAGCGCCGTTTTAGTCCAAATAGCCCCAATGATCGCCGCCCATATCGGTGCAGTCGAGTTTAAGATCGCGAGCGTTGAGGCATTGAGTGTTTGAGCCGCATAAGCGAACAGCAAAAAAGGCAGTGCGGTGTTGAACAGGCCAAGAATGAAAAAATGTTTCGCGTGAGCAGTAAACGAGAGCTTCCTTTTAAGATAGCAAGCAACTAAGAGTAGGGTGACAGCCGCGAACAGAACTCGTGCCTCAATCAGTACCGCTGGCCCCAGTGGGTTAGCCGCTATTCTCATGAAAAGAAACGAGCCACCCCATATGGCTGCAAGGGTTATCAGTTTTAAAAAGCTCACAATTTGAATCTCAGATGGTGTAAAACCCTGACTATGTATCAAAGCTTAGGATTACACAAACTTAGATTGCAAACAGTAACGATAGATTTAACCAACAAAGCCCGAACCAAGGCTTGGGCTTTGTTTTGTCTGTTTTTCTATTCTTGCTAGATGCTAGATGCTAGATGCTAGATGCTAGATGCTAGATGGAACAGCTTGCTGAGCTTGTTTCTTGTCTAGTGCGCCACTAAATCGAGTCAATCCTAGTGCGATTAATACAATCACAGCACCTACCCAAGGGGTATTCATCAATCCAGAATCTGCAACAATTAAACCGCCGCCCCATGAGCCGAGTGCAATACCTACGTTGAACGCGGCAATGTTCAATCCCGATGCCACATCGACTGCATCCGGTGTGTATTTCTCAGCCAGTTTCACAACGTAAACTTGCAGTCCTGGAACGTTACCGAATGCGAACGCACCCCAAACCAATATCGTAGCGACTGCTGCATAAGGGTTTACTGCGGTAAAGTTGAATACCACCAGTACCGCCGCTAAGCCTGAGAAGATAATCGTTAGTGCTTTGATTGGACCCATCTTGTCGGCCATTTTTCCGCCCCAGATGTTGCCAAACGCCACTGAAACACCATATACCAACATGATTAGGCTCACAGAGCTCGCATCAAATCCTGATACGTTTTCTAGTATAGGCGCAAGGAAGGTAAAGGCTGTGAACGTACCGCCGTAACCAAGCGCTGTGATGGCATAAACCAACAATAGGCGGGGTTGAGTCAATACCTTTAGCTGCGATGAAAGCTTCGCTGCTGGTGGCTGTTTTAGGTTGTTTGGCACCAAGATAGCACTGCCGATAAGCGCAATAAGACCCAGCACAGCAACAACCAAGAAGGTGGACTGCCAGCCATAAATATGACCGATGTGCGTACCCAGTGGGACCCCCGTCACTAAGGCGACTGTTAAACCGGTAAACATGATCGCAATCGCGCTCGCGGCTTTGTCTTTTGCAACCAAACCCGTCGCGATGGTCGAACCGATGGAGAAGAAAACACCATGGGCAAGACCCGTTAAAATACGTGCTGCGATCAGCGTGTTGTAGCCCGGAGCTTGCCACGCCAGTAAGTTACCGACAACAAACAGTGACATCAGGGTAAGCAACACCAGCTTGCGGTTCCATCTATCGGTTAATGCCGTTAATACTGGTGCGCCAATCGCCACACCCAGCGCGTATAAACTGACCAACAAGCCTGCTGATGGCAGTGATACATTCAAGTCGGCTGCCATTGTAGGGATCAAACCTACGATGACAAACTCTGTTGTTCCGATGGCAAAGGCGCTGAGCGTCAATGCGAATAATGCTAAAGGCATAATGATTTCTCTTACTATTCTGTGTTGTGTATCGAGCGCGATAAAGCGAGGCAGCTTGTGACTGCAATAGGAGCGCTTCGTTTGATGGCGGGGATTATCCAGCAAAATATATTTGTGAAAAATGCTATCATTAACAAATAACCTTTGTTAAATATGCAATAATAATTGGGTGGCTTAATCATTGTGCTGAGTGCCCGTAAAGTCTGGGTCACTCAGCCAAAATGGGAACAGGTAAGGAGCCTCATGCTAACGCGTTCTGATGATTTAGAAATGGTACTCACCGTCGTCGATGCTGGTGGTTTTTCTGCGGCGGCAGAGGCGCTGGACGTGCAGGTCGCCAAGGTGTCTCGTTCGGTGAGTAAGGTTGAGTCGCAACTCGGCGTCTCAATATTCAACCGAACAACGAGACGCGTGGAATTGACGGAGGAAGGGCGGCAGTTTGTCGATTCGGTTCGACTAGGTTTACAGATGATCCAGACCGCAGAAGAAGAGATAGTGTCACGTGGGGAATTGCCCAAAGGTCGCTTAAGGGTCGATGCCGCCAGCCCATTCGTATTCCATCAGTTGGTGCCTTTGGTGCAGTCATTCAAAGAGGCCTATCCCGATATCGAACTCGAGTTAACCTCAAACGAAGGCTATGTTGATCTATTAGAAAAGCGTACCGATGTGGCAATACGAATCGGTAAGTTGTCCGATTCAACATTGCACGCTCGACCGTTAGGAAAAAGTCTACTCCATATTGTGGCGTCACCTGATTATCTCGCTAAGCGTGGGTTGCCCACCAAACCTGAAGATTTAAGTTCGCATCAAATTGTGGGATTTGCGGGTAACAAAGTGCTTAACCATTGGCCTTTACCAAACCAAAGTTATGTCGCGCCTACCGTGACAGCCAGTAATGGTGAAACGGTGCGTCAACTAGCACTAGCTGGAAATGGGATTGCTTGTTTATCGGGGTTTATGGTGCAGGAAGATATGGCTGCGGGTCGCCTAGTCCCTATTCTGGAACAAGACAAACTTGCCAACACAGACCGAGAGCGAGTGAATGCGGTTTATTATAAGTCGTCATCGGTCTCTAAACGTATCTCGGCGTTTATCGATTTTATTCAGCCCCGTTTGAATCTCTAACGAAGGCAGACTGACGAAATCCGCTTAAATGAAAAAGCCCCGCTGACGTGCAGCGGGGCTTTGAAATCGAACTAGATAGCTTGTCAGTATGCTTTCTAGTAACAGACTACTGAAACTGTACTTAAGCGATCTTAGTCATCTCGTTAAGTGTAAATGACGTAACACTGCCTTCCGTTGCTGCCATGTATTCAGCAAGGTGAGTATTACCCATGTGTGTTTGCCAAAGTTCACGTGATGTCCAGTTTTCATAGAAAGTGAAATGTGCTGGGTTTTCATTGTCTTGGTGAAGGTCGTAGTTGATGCAACCCTCTTCAGCGCGAGTTATATCAATCAGCTTTAGCAGCTCTGCTTTAACCAATTCAATTCTGTCTTCGTTAGCGATGATGTTTGCGACAATAGTGAGTTGAGTCATGTTCGTACCTATATTATTTTTTCACCGAAATGGTGATTTGTCTGTGTATACAGCGCTACTCTTTGTTCATTGAGCTGCAGGCTGTGTCGATGGATAAATATTAGTAGGAACATTTGAAACGATAAACAGTGCTACATTTGAATTATTATCAAAAAATAATTGATAATAATTTGGGTATTATGTGCTATTAGGCGTAGGTAATAGTGTTTAAAAACCGCCAGCCCACGCATCAAAATCGTCAATATTGTCGAGCTCTTCCTTGGTTCTTGGGGCTGGGTAATAAGGAAGAGCCAATCTTTGAGCGGAAGGCGGCAGTTCCCAATTGGGCGTAATCTTGAGTCGGGTTAACTCATCGTTGAGGCGCACAAACATAAAGTAGCCATCGGCATGGGTATTGGCGTAACTCCCGATTGTTGCAGAATTTCTAAAAACTGTTCACCAATACGGTCGACCAAAAGCTTCATAATATCCAGCTACCATCAAGAATGAGAGACGATAAAGAGCACTACTATAGGGGAGGCTTGTGTAGGGACGGTAAAGATTACGTAGTGTGAGCAATGTTTCCGGTGTTGATCCTTAGGTGCCCCTTCGATGAACAACAGCTTAGCGCTTACGTAAGTAATGAGTTTGGACTATCTCATCAAGGTACGTCGTGACGCCTTTCAACGTAAAATCGACAGGGGACACTAAGTCACCAAATAACGGGGAACCACCACCAAGTAAGACTGGAATGGTCGAGATGATCAGTTCATCAATCAGGTCTTCTTTCAGGAAGTTTTGGATGGTAATGCCGCCATCGATGTACAGGTTCTTTAGGCCTTTGTTATTCAAATCCGCGACAATCTGGCTAAGCTCGCCCTTCATCAAAAATACCTTACCTTCAAGTTCTTGAGGTACTTCACTTAAAGTGTTGCTCAGTACATAGACTGGCTTGCTGTAAGGCCAATCAATGCCAAAGCTCAACACCATGTCCATTGTATTACGTCCCATGACCAGCGCATCGATACGACCGGTATGAGCGTTGTAACCCATGTCGTCACCGTCTGGATTTGGAATCGCTTGCAGCCAATCTAAGCCGCCTTGTTTGTCTGCAATGTAACCGTCAAGACTGGTTGCGATGAATACAATATTTGACATTTTTAACTCCGATATCGATGAGAAACTTGGCATCTACACGGTAATAAATCAAAATAATTCTACAGCGTAGAAATAAAGTTTAAGAGGTGACGGTATGACTGTCAAGGATCAGAAACGAGGTCGACCAAAGAGTGGGTCAAGCCAACTCAGCGCGGAGAGAATTCTCACCATTGCCAAAAGCATGATGCGAGAGAGTGGCAAAGTGCCAAGCATTCGAGGATTAGCGACAGAGCTCGGGGTCGATGCGATGGCCATATATCATTACTTCAAAAACAAAAACGACCTGCTTGAGGCAATCACGGTTTCTTTGATTGAAGCAGTTGCACAGCCTGAGCTAAATCAAGACTGGCGAGATAACCTTTATCGGCTCAGTGTGAGTTACTTGTCGGTGCTCAACGAATATAGAGGCTTGTTAGAGACCTTATTGACCATGAAATCCCTCGGCCCGATGGAAGTGTTTAGTGAGCGTTTTGCAGCGGTATTGAGCCCGTTAGCGTTAACCGAAGAGCAAACCAAAAATGCGTTGGATTTGCTGGTGGATTATTTACATGGCTATGTTTTGGCGTTGAACTGTAACCCAGACCGAACTGAACTCACCATTGAAATGGTCGAAAAGCCGCTGAGTTTATACTGTTTGGCGCTCACTCAACTTAAGTGATCTATAGGCCAATTTACCGACCTTTAAATTTAGACTGGATAATTACCTATAAATTTCGCGCAATAGCAGTAATAATTGATGCATAAACTGGAATAGCTTGTGATCCACAAAGCTGTCCAGACAGTTTTCAAAGACCTTATTGTGAAAGGAAGTCAGATACATGTCTGTGCTGCAACGCATCAGTTTAAGTTTAAGTTTAGTCGCTATTCTTGGTGGTTGTTCTTCATTGCCTGAAGGTATTGACCACCCTGTAGAGCCCCAAATTTCTCCCGCGCCTAGTTCTTTATCGGTTCTAACAAGTGAGTATCAGCCTGAAGCTTTAGAGCAAGGCACCACGGCGGTTCGTCTGCAAGAGTCAGGTTGGGATGCCTTGGCACAGCGATTGGCGCTGGTCGAAAGCGCCGAGCACACCATCGACATTCAATACTACATCTGGAACTCAGACGAATCAGGCAGCTACCTAGCCAGCCGTTTGTTGGCGGCAGCCGAACGAGGTGTGAAGGTGCGGGTAATGCTGGATGATATCAACCTCAACGAGCGTGAAGGTTTACTGTCGGCACTGGATGCGCACCCGAATGTCGAGATCCGAATCTTCAATCCAACACCAACACGTCGTGGTTTCAGTAAGTGGTTAAGCTTCGTCGGTGACTTTTCTCGCTTAAATCGCCGCATGCACAATAAATCGTTTACCGTCGATGGCACCTTAGCCGTGGTCGGCGGGCGTAATATTGGTGACGAATACTTTGACCTCTCAGATGACATCAATTTCCGAGACCGCGATGTGCTGGTGATGGGCTCAGCAGTCACCGCGATCCAAACCAGCTTTGTTGACTATTGGAATAGCCATTGGTCTTACCCTATCGATATATTGGGTGATGAAGCGCTTGCGGATATCTCAATGATGGATGATATTGCGGTGCCACATTATCAACATTACCCTCAATTACCTTTAGACCGAGAGGCGGCAGATGATTTGCTGCAACAGGTGATTGGTGAGATGACTTGGGTGAAGGCACATTTTGTTTACGACCAACCCGTGCCTGCCGATTCGGATAATACCGATCAACCCAAAGCGACCGGGATTTATCTTGCCAAGCTGGCAAGTGAATCGACACAAGAGATCTTACTGGAATCCGCTTACCTAGTGTTTGATGACGGTCAGCTGGAAGAGTGGCAAGCGTTGAATAACAGCGGCGTTGAGATAAAGGCATTAACCAACTCAATGGTGTCTAATGATCTGGTGAGTAACCATTCCGCCTACGCGGGTCGACGCAGCGACATGTTGGAACATGGCATTGAGTTGTTTGAGCTGAAACCGGAATCTAAGTTGTGTGAAGCATCGACTCAAGATGTGTCTAAATGTGCGCCTGAAACGGCCTATGGCTTGCATGCTAAGTCGGCCGTTTTTGACCGAAGTATCGCCAGCATTGGTTCATTTAACTTCAATCTGCGTTCTACCTACCTCAATACTGAATCGGTTTTGATCATCGAGAATCAAGAGATTGCTGAAACGTTAGCAGACACCATTGAGCAAGCAATGAGTGAAGATAATAGTTGGCGTTTAGAGCTCGAAGACGGGGATGTGTATTGGTATTCTGGCGAGCAAAGTTGGGACAGTGAACCAGAAACGGGCCAGTGGGAACGCATGCAGTCAGGCTTTCTACAACTGCTCCCGATTGAGAAATATCTGTAAGCTCATAGGCTCGAATCAATAAAAATGTCAGCGTATTGTACGCTGACATTTTTGTTTGTGCTGTGGTTTGCTGCTATTTTTTACGGATTTACGGATTTACGAACTAACGCTTGGTCAACTGCTTGCTGTTTAAGTAAGGCAGGATATGCGGGCGAGATTCGCCCGACAGCTTTTGCGTGATCTGCTGTGACCAACTGCTTTGCTTTTGGTTGCTTGAACGGCTTGCGTAGTAGCTTTGCATCGAATCATCGTAGCTGGCAATTTCATCTAGACTCAGCGGCTGGTATTGGTTTTCGTGCATTACTACGTGAGCAGGAAGGCGAGGCTTCACCTCTGGTTGTTGTGCCGGATGACCTAAGCACATCCCGAACAATACGGCGGTGTGTTGTGGTAGCTCTAGCAGTTCATCGACTTGTTGTGCGCTGTTACGCAGCCCGCCAATGTACACGCCCCCCAAACCTAGAGACTCAGCAGCCAGCATGCAGTTTTGCGCCATGATGCCCGAATCGACTGCGCCAATCAGGGTCAGCTCGGTAAAATCGGTTTGAACGTCAGGGTTGATCTGAGCGTGGCGTTGATAGTCGATACAGAACACCAAAAACTCAGCCGCGTTCTCAACGTAAGCCTGGTTGCCTGCGTAATCGGCGAGCAATTTGCGTTTGTCTTTGTTTGTGACTCTTATGATAGAAACAGCCTGCAGCAAGCTCGATGATGAAGCCGCGAGACCCGCCTGAATAATCACATCAAGTTGTTCTTTTTCAATCGGTTGATTTGTATATTGACGAATGGAGCGGTGTCCTAAAATAGTGTCGATGGTGCTATTCATAGGGTCAGCAATCCTTATAGTGATCATTAAGTAATGATTCACCATAGCGACAATTACCTTAAGGGTAAACCAGAAACTAATCGAGTAGTCATAGAGAAATAGGGATACTTTGTATGAGCGCCAAGCACGCTTTGTTATGTTATGTGGTGGCTATGTTATGAAATGGTTATGGTGCTAGTCGGTGGAAAATTGCCGTATACGCACTAGGATGAATAAAAGTAACCTCTACAATTAATTCAACCACATGGTAGTGCTATGAAGAAAACACCCCTTTTGTCCATTGCGATTTTATCGAGCCTCTCTTTGTCATCTTTTGCTAAAGATTGTGACCCTAATTTGTTGCCATCTTGGAAGGACAGCGAGAGCAAATCTGCTATCGTCGACTTTGTTGGGCAAGCCACCAAAGCGGAATCTAATACGTTCGTGGCGGTTGAAGATCGCATCGCCGTATTCGATAACGACGGCACGTTGTGGTCGGAAAAGCCTTATTACTTCCAACTGGCCTTTGCGTTAGACCGTGTAAAGGAGATGGCGTTAGAGCACCCTGAATGGAAAACCGAAGCCCCTTTTAAGTTCGTGCTGGAAGATGATATCGAGAGTGTACTTAACAGTGGTGAAGAGGGGTTATTGAAAATCATCATGGCGACGCATTCAGGCATGACCGTTGAGCAATATCAGCAAGATGTGGCGCAATGGCTCGCAGCAGCTAAAGACGAGCGTTTCAATAAAGCCTATACCGATCTCACCTATCAACCGATGAAAGAGATGCTGACTTACCTGCAAAATCATGACTTTAAAACTTACATAGTGTCAGGCGGAGGCGTTGATTTCATGAGGGCGTGGGCTCCACAAGCTTACAATATTCCTACACAGCAAATCATCGGCAGCGCGCTGAAATACAACTACAGCTACAACGATGGTAAACCAACGGTGACTAAAGATTCGTCGATTTTGACGATTGATGACAAAGCAGGAAAGGTCACCAATATTCAACATATTATCGGCAAGAAGCCTATTCTAGCGGTCGGTAACTCAGACGGTGACCAAGCGATGATGCAATGGGCAACCAGCCAACCCAACGCCATGGCAATGATCGTTCATCACACCGATGCTGAGCGAGAGTGGCAATACGATCGCAAGTCCATATGGGCAAGCTTGATAAAGCGTTAGATGAAGCAAATTCTAGAAATAATTGGCTGTTGATCGACATGCAATCGGACTGGTGCAAGGTTTACTAGGGCGTGTTGACCTTCCGTGGTTGAATTTTGTTCGAGATAAAAGCGTTTTAATCGCGGCGAGGGGGAAGTCGCCTAGTCACTCTAAGTAAATCTCCCTCAACAAAGAGTAAAACGCTTTTAGCCGAACCTTTCTGGCAGCGTTTGCTGGTCATTTCTACTACGTTATCGCTTCTCATGTAGGCTAGCTACACATCGACGCCTCTGCCTTATATAAATACCCAGCAACTCGCTGCAAAAATCAGCTCGAAAGATCAACACGGCCTAATGATTCGCTGATGAAAATTAAATGTATTTCATCGGCTGAATTCTCACTTCATTAAGCATAAAATCCGCCATCCATGAACTCATGGGTGGCGGATTTGTATCTTGATCTAACCGTAAAGATTAGTCTTTGTACATAGAAATACTAGAACGTACGCTACCATCGCTGTTTAGAGTACGGCGATTCAGGATGCCTTGATCCCAATCCGCTCCTGCTGGTGCATATTCCCAACGGTTGATTTTGGTATCTGCGCCATTGTTACAGTTGCCGTTATCAACTTCGTCTTCGTCAATGTCACACCAACGGATAGTGCTGTTTAGTTGTGTAAGGGTTGCTTGGCTGTCTTTTTCATTGGTTGTGAACCACCAGTAGTCCTTCTTAGCTAATTCAATATAAGAGTAATGTTCAGGTTCTAATTCTTCTGTCTCACATCCAGAATAGAATTCTTCACCTGTCATTGTTAGACCTGTAGCATCAAATACGTAAGTTGATGTAGCCACATTATCACAGCCAGCTCTGGTCGCTACGGCGTTCCAAGTACCCTCAAAATTGACATAACGATCTGATTCTGATGAATCAACTAAGTAAGAGAACCCTAAAGAATGAGAGATACGACCGTCATATATCCCTTCTTCTGAACCAATAGTGCGCTTTCTAACTTCGGTGAAAACGCCAGTAACAGCATCGTAGCTGGTATTCAAAATATCTTTGCGCCAACCTGAATCATCTTGTTCATCGCTGTCGTCATATTCGGCAATGTAAAAACCGGTTAATGCATTTTCAGTACAGCTTTTGTCAGCCATGCAAGCATATAACGGTCCAAACTGCGTCACTTCGTCCCAAGACTCATCGCTATCTTGATCAAGCTCTTCTTGCGGATTAACTAACGAGTAAGAGAAGTGATCACCAAGAATAAATGGTGAATCAGGCTCAGGTTGAACTGGCATGTCTACGCCATCACATTTAATAATATTCCAGCCTTGATCATTTTGGGAAACCTCAGCGTCACCACCGTCAGCTAAACAGTTCAAGTATTGTGAGGCTAAAGTACCCCCTAGGCTTGAATCATTTGAGCCTGCGAGCATGATGAGATTACTTTCATCCAAGCGAAAGCTCATCGTTTTTACGCCTTGTGTCGCTTTAAATATACCCTCTTCAAAATTGTCGCTTTCAAGCAGCTTATCTGCATGAATGTTGTAAACTTCAATGGCCTGTGCGTCGTTTTGATAAGATAAGCTAGAACTGATCGAACGCATGTATTTACCTGAACCACGCTGCCAGTCTGTTAGCAGCTCATTACTACCACGCTCTAAGCCTGCAAGTGAATTTTCTAGATGTTCTAACGCTTCTTCTTCACTGATCCAATCTTCGAGTTCGAGTTCTTCGAGTAGGCTTTCAGCAGACGTCATATCGTGCAGTGATACATTGTTGAGTGCTGTAATTGTACTAGCACTCGGTGCAATAACATCTTGCGGCAGTGTGATAAAGTCAGACGTTGTATCACCGATAGTTTGTAATATTCTTGCTAGGTTGACTGCTTTTTGGTAATTGCCCGTCGCTTCGAAAGGAGAAACGATACTACGAGCGCTTGCTTTACCGATACGTAAGCCATTTTCACCACCAAGGAAGAAGGTAATCGTATCATTCGCTTCGAATTCGTAGTTACCATCGCGATCAGTGAAACCTGCTTTACCACTTGGTTGAGCTACGTAGTACAAACCTTCGACAGCAGCATCAATAAACTGGCCTTGAGTTTGAGTCACGATTTCATCGTCTTGTTTTGTATCGGAAGAGCCTCCGCATCCAGCCAATAGAAGAGCCGCTAGAATAGACGTTGATACAGCCGTTTTTTTGAATAGCATAATTATCCTTAATTCATCGTTATTCCCCTATATTCTGTAGGGGTTACCTAGACCTCATTGATTATTAAGGGGGAGGAAATTAATTCAATAGATAAAACATGACGTATCATATAATTGTGATTTACGTATCAATTCTTCCCAGCATAAATAACACTTTTATTATTAGAGGGATGATGATTTATAATTGAGCTGTATCACTTTCTTGTTCTTATTATTAAATTTAATGGATTTGGTGGATAAATAAGACATTGGTTCAAATTGTCATGTTTGAAATTATAGATAGAGAGTTTATGTAATCCCTTGACAGATTGAGGAATATACAAACCACCAAGCCCAAACAATTGCTGCTGCCAAACATTATTTTTGTTCCATTCGTTGTTTGTACCTCTGATCATGGCTTATGTGTTGGTTGTTTTTTGTCCTATGCTGTGTAGTAGGTCTCATTCGTTATTTGAAGCCGTGCTAAAGTTAATAATGAATGTGTTGAAGATATACCCAATCACTTTTTTACACTGAAGAGGTTTCTATGCTAGGTGAAAATCATTCTCTTGTTCACGAATTTCCGGAAATGAAAGATAAAATTATTGAGCTTGCTCAAGCTGACAATAGCTTTGCAACCGCCATGAAGACGTACGACAACCTTGATAAAGAGATTCGTAAGCTTGAGCTAAAAGATTCACCCATTGATGATGGCTCAATGCATCAACTAAAACATAATCGTTCGGTACTCAAAGATACGCTGTATGCTCGTTTAAAATGATTGGGTGAGTAGCAACACAACAGATGAAGACAGAAAAAGCTCCCGAGGGAGCTTTTTCTGTTGATTCAGAGCAAAAATTACTGCTCCGCTTGTTGTTGGACTTTCAACGCTTGTTTCTTCTTCATACGCAGTGTTGAGTAAACGGAGAACACGGCCATAAGGATGAATGCTAACGCGATTGGACGCTCATATAGAAATGACCAACTGCCATCGAACATCAGTAGCGACTTACGTAAATTGGTTTCTGCCATTGGCCCTAAGATGATGGCCAACAAGATTGGTGATGATGGGATATCCATTTTGCCAAGCACGAAACCGAGCAAGCCAAACGCAATCGCGATGCCAACATCAAACATCGAGTTGTTGATGGCGTAGGCCCCGACGACTGAGAGGAAGATGATGATCGGTATCATGATCATTTTCGGCACTTCGATGATACGACAGAAGAAACGAATACCCACTAAACCAATCGCTAGCATCACTAAGTTCGCAATGAGCATTGAGCTAAACACGCCGTAAACCACTTCTGGGTTCTGTGCAAACAATAGTGGCCCTGGTGTCAGACCTTGAACAATCAAAGCACCAAGGAGAACCGCAGCCACCGCATCACCTGGAACACCTAAGGTTAATAGGGGGACTAATGAACCACCGGTAACGCCGTTGTTTCCCGCTTCCGCAGAGGTTAAACCTCGAACAGAACCTTTGCCGAACTCTTCCGGGTTTTTAGATGAACGCTTGGCTTCGTTGTAGCAAACAAACGCTGAGATATCAGCACCTGCACCGGGTACAGAACCAATCGCTGTCCCCATTGCACCACTTTTTATTGCCGTGGGTAGCATCTCTTTTAAATCGGCTTTACTCAGTAACTTGTGATCGAACTTTGCCGCTTTCACTTGTTTTTCAGTGCGGAGCTTTTCAAGCTGATTCATTGCCTCAGACAAGGCAAACAAACCAATCAACACCGGGATAACATTAATGCCGCTGTAGAGATCCATCACGCCAAACGTAAAGCGCGGCACACTACTGATTGGGTCCAGCCCAACGGTTGCAATGAGCAAACCTATCGTACCTGCCAATAGACCTTTAAGAATATTTTTTGATGAGACACTCGCGATGATCGTCAGACCAAACAGAGCCAAAGCAAAGTACTCTGGAGCGTTAAATTTGAGTGCGAAATTCGCCAGTTTGGGAGCGATAGCAATCAATACGATAGTACTGATCAATCCGCCAATAAAAGACGCGATAGCGGAAATACTGAGTGCTCTTGCTGCTTGCCCTTTCACTGCCATGGTATGACCGTCAAGAACCGTGGCAGCCGAAGCCGGAGTGCCGGGCGTTCTCAATAAGATTGCAGCAATAGAGCCACCGTAGATACCACCGATATACACGCCGATTAGCATAACCAGAGCCGCAGTTGGCTCCATGCCGAATGTGAATGGTAAAAGGATCGCCACACCCATGGTTGCGGTTAAACCGGGTAGTGCGCCAAGAATAACGCCACCGAGTACCCCGAATACCAACACGGGAAGGACTTCTAGACTGATTGCGGTGGATAAACCACCTAGTAGATAATCAAACATAATCGTCTCCTACATCCAGCTTGCTTCTGGTAAGGCGATATAAAACACCTGACCAAACAAGTAGTAGACTGTAAATACAAAGCCAACGCCCACCGCGTAATAGAGTGGTTTTTTGACCTTGAAGAAAATTAAATATACAGCAAACGCTATAAGACTGGCGTATAAATAACCTAAGTAGTTAATTGTGAATGCATACGCAATAAGATAACCGATACCAAATAAAGACATTTTGGTGATCAAAGGAGTATTCACCTTTTCAACGCCTTTCATTTTTTGTTGGACCAGTAAGACCGCACAAATGATTATTTGAAAGATCACAATCATTGTTGGGAAGAAACTAGCATCGACGCTTGCGTCTTGATACATGGGGCTATCGAACTGGGAGATGAGCCATAAAGCGACTGCACCGAAAAGAATAACGATAGATGGGAAGACGACATTTCTATTGAGCATAGACTTACCCCAAAAAAATCTTAAAAATGGAACAAAGGTAATAAAGTAGAAAATATAACGGCACCCTAGGATGCCGTTAACTTACATGGATATTATTTGATAAGCTGACCAAGCGCTTGAGAATCTTGTTTAACGAACTCGGTGAACTCTTCAGCGTTCATTGGGTGGATAGTCATCGCACCTTTTTCCATGAACTCTTTAAATTCAGCAGAAGCCATTGCTTCATCGAACGCGTTACCAAGCACTTCGATAACTTCATCTGGCGTATTCGCCGGAGCGCCGATACCACGCCATGTACCTGTCGTCACATCAATACCTTGCTCTTTCAGCGTCGGTACATCTGGAATGTACGCAACGCGCTCGTTAGACATAACTCCCAATGCTTTTAGCTGACCTGAACGTAACTGAGCAATAGCCTCACCTGGGGTTACCATAGTAACGTCTGTGTGGTTACCGAGTACCGCAGGGATCGCTTCAGATGAACCGTTGTAAGGAATTGCATTCATCTTGATATCTTGGTCTTTTTCAAGCGCCATCAGGTAGAAGTTGGGAGCGGCAGTCGAAGCAAACTTCACCTTGCCTGGGTTCGTTTTGGCTTCTTTCACTAGGTCATTGATTGTGTTGTAAGGACTATCTTTCGCGACCAACACAACGGCAGGGTCTAAGTTGATCAAACGGATAAGCTTGAAGTCATCCGCGCTATGGCGCATCAAACCCATCTGCGGAAGTGAAGCAATTTCACGCGTCACGACGGTTAGGGTATAGCCATCGGCACGTTGTTGAGCCCCAAAGCTCATACCTACAGCTCCGGCTCCACCCGTTCTGTTCATAATAGAGATGTTTTGACCGAGCACGTCTTTAGCGCTGTTTGCAAGGGTACGACCAACGGCATCTGTACCGCCACCGGCACCGAAAGGCACCACTAGGCGGATATTTTTTGAAGGGTAATCGGCGGCAAATGTAGATGCTGAAGCAATAATACCGGCTGCGACCAACAGAGACTTTAGTAGTTTACTCATATCAATACCTTTTGACTTATTATGTTTAACGGTAAGCTTGTGTAGGGTTTTCGATTTTTTGTGTTTGGTACTCATGCATTGTGAGTTGCTCAACTGCCAGAGCAATCCAGCTACTGATGAGCATGTCATACCATTGCTCTACGCCACTGCATGCGACAACAATATTGCCGTACACAAATGACCCGTAGAACAACAGGTCTTCCTCGCGCAGAGCACTTGGATGAAGCTGTTGTAACTGAACGTTGCTTGTGGATTCTCTCCACGCTTGTTGTGCTTTCTTTTTTGCTAACTGATTGAACGGAATCGTCCAAGATTCGGGATTGCCTAACGAAGTCTCAAAGAGGATCGCCTCCTCAAATGTGGCTTCCCAAGGTTTTAGGTGTGGGTTCATAACGACGATATGCAGTTCTTTGCGGTTAGTTCGCTCGAATAAGCGTTCTATAGAAGGCGTAACCACTTCTACTGCATCCATCACTATATCTTTCATATCTCTCATAGTAGGTCCTTAATAATGCTCTTGAGATATACAATATTGTACGACAAGTGTGGTCTCAATCTGATAATCAGCAGATCTTGGTGCTGGTCACGCGTGAGAAAGTTTAATCGGACAGAATATGAATTTGATCGTTTTTAATGGCTCATAACAGGCTCTAATAGAGACTGAGATCAAAATTAACCAATTATTTAAATTCAAAGCCCTTGTAAAAATTCGCTTGTTGAAGATTTTTGTCTTATTTTATATCAAGCTCACAAACTAAGGTTAGTTTATGATCGAGCGCACATGCATTACGATTCTAATTAGTGGAAAATAAAAAAATGACAACGCTTGGAGTACAAATAATAGAAAAATTGAGAATATTAAGTAACGCAGGATGTGGTTGTTATTTAAAACTATAGGTAAGTTTTATTGATAATTTAAAATAGATTTGAAAGGTTCGGTGATCAAGCCCCTACAAATAATGACTTCACGGGCTCTTGATGATATTTAATATACTCGTTCAACTTGAAGATGCAGGCTTGAGAACTTGAAAGTTATCATTAATTCGAGATGCCAAAGAACCTGCGATCTCTGGAAGAGTCACAGTAAAAAATTGCTCTATTGCCGCCTTGAAATCCCGTTTACTTTTGAAGTAAAC
>NZ_CANLBV010000027.1 GCF_947488985.1 uncultured Vibrio sp. | reverse complement strand
TTGAGGGAAATTAATGTCCATATAGTACCTCCGAGCAGAGTTACTATTAGATCAGAAATTTAATCAAATTGGTATAACTTAGCCTCAATATTCCTTTAATTAATGCTAGGTTTACTATGAGCACACCGACCACTATGACGTTCTTCGAACGTTTTGAAACCGATATCCTTTCAGGCAAAAAGACGATTACTATTCGTGATGAATCTGAGCGTGACTACCAGCCGGGTAGTGTTGTGGAAGTATCAACGCTAGAGCAAGGACGTGTGTTCTGTAATCTTAAAATCATCAGTGTAGAGCCAATTTTGTTTGATGAACTGGGTGAGTTTCATGCTCAGCAAGAGAACATGACGTTAGACGTTCTGAAGGGCGTGATTCAAGACATCTACCCTGGGATTTCTGAGCTTTATGTTGTCTCTTATGAGTTGGTAGCTTAAGCCTTATTGGATTGGATTGGATTGGATTGGATTGGATTAACTAGCTAGGGATGGCGATTAATGAGTGATAACCAACAGACACTGCTTCAGCTTTATTGCCGCGAACAGCAAGAGCAAAAATTACTGGATAAACATGACTTAGACAGTGACCTGAGCGAGATTGCCGATTATTTAAAGTGGTGCGAGAGCAAAAGAAACTTTGTAGAAGAGGATGTCTTAGGGCGTACTTGGGTAAAAAGTTGCCCTGCAGGGTACATTACTGAGGTTCACTTTCATTCGGGTGGTAGTCTAACGGAATACCGTTTGTTTGATCGGTTTGAAACTCAGGGTACTTGGCTGCTCAAAGGCGGGTTGCTGCAAGTTGAAATCAGCAAAGGTGACAATCGTTACCAGTTTGATGTTGTTGCGTGTAAAGACTTGAATATCCACTCAGCGGTGGAATATAAAAACCAAGAGCTTCACTCTTATCTTAAGCTTGTTCAGGTGGAAGCTAGTTAACTCGGTTTGACTCATCAAAGTCCAAAAGCAAAAAAGCTAACGACAAACGTTAGCTTTTTTCATTTCTATCGAACCTTGATTGGCTACTTAGGCTTGGTAGCTCTTATACGTGATAGTTTTCAAGTTTCTTGTACAGTTCTGAATTGATGTCGTCAGTAGAGCAAACCGTTAGTAGGTCTTCAACAAAGCACTTGAGAGCGCGAGCTTCGATGCGTCGAATACCCTGTTGCTGCTCTTCTGTTAGGTAACCGTAGATTGTCGCTGCGCCAAAATCACCAAAGATCATTTGACCTAGCTCATTGACTAGGGTGTTGTGCGCATATAAGTCACCGTGACAAACCTTGTTGTCATGCAGGTGATTAAATACATCAATCATTTGAGTCACGATGTTGTCGATTTGTGCGATTGGAAGTTCGAAACCTTCTGGGAAAGTATCACGGGTGCAAGTCTCGAGTGTCGGTGGCAAGCCTAGGTTGTAATAGCTGCTTGAGATAAGCTCCATCACCAATGCAAGGTAATCTTGCTCGTCCACTTGAGCGATAGACTTCACTAGGTTGCTATGGTGACCAGCTTGAAGACACGCTTCCAGTTCATCATGTGGGTAACCGTCGCTTGTCACTTCGCCTTTGAAGACTTTAACTGCTACTTCCTGAGGGAAATCAAAATCGCTATTTAACCAGCTTGCATGAGAGATCACGCCTGAAGCACCTTGACCAAGCTCTTGATTCAATGAGTAACATTGCGAACTCACCGCTGGCACGCTATCTAAGCTGCTAGGGTGTTTGCAAAACGGATTACCCGCAAAGGCTAACCAAGCAAGCTTTGGTAGCTTAACAAGGAACTCTGGAAATTCAGTCAGTTGGTTTGCAGACAGACGAACCAGTTCGAGGTTGGCTAACTTTGCCATACTTTCAGGTAAAGCGCGAAGTTGGTTGCCTGCGAGTGCCAGTTTTTGCAGTCGTGGTCTTTCACCCAGTGAGTTAGGGAGAACCTCGATGGCATTATCCGTCAGAATTAACCAGCGCAATTGAGCGGGTAGGGACTCTTCGCTCACGGTTTTGATTTGGTTGGTCTTGAAGCCAACCATTTCAAGCTTAGGAAGCGAACCAAGAACATCAGGAAGGTGCGTAAATAGGTTATTCGACGCAAAGATAATACGTAGATTAGTTAGCTGTATTAACTCTTGTGGAAGCTCCGATAACTGATTTCCTGAAAGATCCAGAATCTCTAGTGAATCGGCGAGCTCTAAGATCTCTAATGGAAATTCGGTGAGACCTTCTGACAGTTTTAAGCGCTTAATACCTTTTAGTTGCCCTGATTTTAATTGTTCTAGAGTATGCAAACCTTAGCCTTATGAATAGATGTTCGAAGCGCGTAGTGTACTTGTCTCAATCGAGAAAGGCGAGCACCGGAACGATGCTCGCCTAACTAAGTTCATTGAACGAATCGACGAAGTTTAAAGCTGTATATGATTTTGGCTTACGCCTACCTCCTCCACAAAATCAGCATCATGGCTAACTAGGATGAACGCGCCTTGATATTCACGTAAAGCCGACGCCAGTATTTGCTTTGAGTCGATGTCTAGGTGATTGTCTGGTTCATCGAGCAGCAGTAATGGCGAATCCTGTTGATGGCTGACGATCAACACCGCCAGTTTCATTTTTTCTCCACCGCTTAGGTGAGCTACTTTGCGGTAGACGGAGTCTCGCCTGAATCCAATACCAGCTAACAAGGTTCGTGCGTCACTTTCTGTCATGCCGCAGCTATGTGTCATCAGGCTATCGAACATGGTGTCGTAGGTGTTTAACAGTCCAAAGTGTTGATCCAAGTATACTGTGGTTCCTAAGCGTTTAATGGAGCCTGTATAGTTCGAGTGTTGACCATGAATGGCCTTTAACAGCGTCGATTTTCCACAGCCGTTTGCACCTGTTAGATAACACCGTTCACCTTGCGACATAGAGAAGTTGATGGGAGCGCCAGAACCAAAACTCATATGGCAATCTTCAACGGTTAATAGCGAGTTCTTTTTACTGTTATTACCCTGTTGTAGGTACAAAGCCTGTGGTTTTAGTTGCTCCTTTTGTTCTTTAAGAGATAGAAGCTTATGTTGGTTTTGGTCCTTTAAGTTCTTTTGGCTAGTGGCTGATGCTCCTTGAGTTCGTCCTGCTTTATCTTTCATCGCATCCAATAATATCTTGGGTTGGCTGCCCGACTTTCTGAGTCGATTACCTTGAGACTCACGTTGCTGGGCTTTTTCTTTATTGACTTGAGCTTGGCGTTCCAGTCGTTTCTTTTCAGATTGGTGATGCGCAATCTGCTTGTCCAATGCTTCACTTTGGCTCGACATTTGTTTGAAGTAATCATCGTAGTTTCCTTTGTAGAAACGTAACCCCAAACTATTGAGGTGGTAGATCCCCTCCATGTTCCTCAATAAGCTTCGGTCGTGACTGACGATTAGTATTTTGCCTTCAAACAACTGGCACTGCTCTAATAACCAATTACGTCCGTCGCTATCCAAATGGTTGGAAGGTTCATCGAGAATTAAAATGTCGTGATTCGATGTAAATAAGCGATGAAGTTGCAAGAGCGCAAGTTGGCCACCGCTTAATGTGTTGCACGGTGTGGTTAACTCACTGGTTATTTTCAACGTAGCTAAAAGTTGTTGAGTGCTTTCTTGTAAATCCCAATCGTCACCAACGATATTGAAGTGTTGAAGTTCGCAGCTACCTTGCTCGATGGCTTGCAAGGCATTGAGCTTTTCAGTGATACCTAAAAAGTCAGCAATGTTGATTTCGCTATCCAAAAGCTCTGAAGGTAATTGTGAGTAAAAGTCGATCGAGCCTTGTCTGGAAACACTGCCTGATGTTGGCTGTGTTTGCCCTGTGAGTAACGAAAGTAGTAGTGACTTTCCAGACCCATTTCTTCCAACTAGGCCAGTAAGGCGCGTGCTCAAATTAAAGGTGATGTCTTTGAATAACCACTCACCAGTACCGAGTTGGAATGAGAGATTATTGGCTAAAATAGTAGGCATAGAAATACCTCCCTTTACGTGTAAACGAGTAAAAGGGGTGAGGCGCTTTTCTACATAGAATCCAACGTAGGACTCTAACAATAGAGCGCCAAAGACGTTACTTAGGTAGATGACCAATCAAAAATAGAAAACCTGTGATGAGATGATTTCTGTCTTTGAGGTACAGTTCTGCAAGATTCATGTTGTCAAAAGACGGATCTTTAAGAACTTGATTTATCGCGAAAATAGATGACGAAGTAACGCCCACTAACCCCGAGTGTCCAAATGATTTTTATAAAAATAAATCGGATGTCAGGATGTTAGTACTTCATTATGGCGTTATTCTCTTTTGAAATGATGGTGGGATGTTACAGAAAGAGGAGGCTTAAAGTCAATATGATAGCTTGATTGAAATGTATCCAAATAATTAAAGCGCCTACGTAGCCATGAGATAACCATGAGGCGCTTTAGAGTGTTCTTTGAAAGCAGGTGCTTCTAAGAGTGTGGAAATTACAGGTTTTGTCCGCCGACAGCTCGCCAACACATATCAAAGCTATCATTGATGTACTTGGCTGATTGCTCTGGCGATAACTCGTCCTGCTCGATTAGCCAGTTTGCACAAATCAAAAAGTGGCTATGAATGAAATGTCTAACAAGGTTGATGTCTAACACCATTAACTCATCAGCTTCTTGTCCTTTCAGTACGATGTCATCGAGTGATGCGAACATCTGCGACACAATGACTTCACGAGTTTGAGTCGTTGGATCGAAATGCACATTGGTGAAGAACTTCATGGCGATTGGGTTTTCTAACGCCCACTCAATTCCGGTCATCCACATGAATTTAAAGGCTTGATAGCGATTTTGTTCAGCGATTTCTGTGTGCTGAGCCAGAGTAGAAAATAGCTCTACTTTCAATTCACGAAACAGCTCATCAATCAGTAGAGATTTGTTCTCAAAGTGATGAAACAGTGTCGCTTTTGCTACACCGGCGGTCTTCGCTATTTGCCCAGTAGATGTGCCCTCTAACCCTTGTTGAGAGAAGAGCAGGAGCGCAGCATCTAGGATTTTTTGCCTTTTTGTAATCATCGATTCAGTACTTTGAACATCATTTTCTTGATTGGGTTGTTGTATGGAGGGTGCATCAACTTAGTGAAGTTGATCTTGCCTCGAGTCAACACGGTTTTTGCATGGCTAAAGGTCTTGAAGCCTTCAATGCCGTGGTAGTGTCCCATGCCTGAAGGGCCGATGCCGCCAAACGGTGCGTCTTCTGCTGCCACATGTACCAGAGAGTCGTTGATACAAACGCCGCCTGAGTGTGTTTCAGATAAGAACAGCTCTTGAGTCTTCTTATCGTGACTCATTAGGTACAACGCAAGTGGGCGTTCTCTTGTTGTGATGTAGCTTATTGCTTCTTCAATAGAATCATAAGGCACGATAGGCAGAACAGGACCAAACAACTCATCTTGCATCGCGACCATGTCGTCATTCACTTCGGTGAGAAGGTGCGGCGTCATTCTGTGGTTCACATCGTCTTGTGCCTGCTCGGTTACCGTGTGAATCACTGCGCCTCTCGCTTGGGCGTCTTCAATCACGCCTTTTAAGCGATGGTATTGGCGCATATTGATGACAGAGGTTAAGTCTCTGCTCTCAATTCCTTTCTTATACAGCTTTTTGAAGTAGCGTTTATAGGCTGTGATGAACTCATCCGTTTTTTCTCGCGGTAATAGGATGTAATCAGGCGCGACACAAATCTGGCCCGCGTTTAAGCTCTTTGCAAACAGGGTACGTTCAACGGCGTCCGCCACATCAAAGTCGGGGGCTATGATGGTTGGAGACTTGCCACCCAGCTCTAAAGTCACTGGTGTTAAGTTGTCGGCTGCTGCTCTCATGACGTGTTTACCGACAGCGGTCGAGCCAGTGAATAGGATATGGTCAAACGGCAACTGGCTGAATTTAGCGGAAACGTCAGCTTCACCTTCGATGATCGCAACTTGATCTTCACTGAAGCCTTCGGCCAACATCGCTTTTAAAACACGGTTGGTCGCAGGAGTAAACTCAGACATCTTGAGCATTGCAGTATTGCCTGCTGCTAATGCTGTGATCAGAGGACCTAAAGAGAGCATCACAGGAAAGTTCCAAGGAACGATGATACCTACTACTCCTACGGGCTGATAATGAACGCTGATCTTAGCTGGCGCTAGCATCAAGCCTGCCTTTCTGCGCGAGGGCTTCAACCACTTGGCAAGGTTTTTCATGCTGTAATTGATCTGATGGAGACAAGGAGTGATATCAGCAATTAAGCTGTCGTGTTTTGCTCGATGACCATAATCTTCAGACACTGCCTCAATCAATTGACCTTGATAGCGCATTAAAAAGGTTTTCAGTGCCGAGAGATCTTTTTTTCTCTGCTCAAGCGTCGGATTAACATTATTGCGGAAGTGATCTTTTTGTCGGTTGAACATTTGATCCATGTCGTTGGTGCTCGACGTATTGGCTTCAAGGTCTAGATTATGGCTCATAGTATCCTCTGAATTCGAAAGCTGACCGATTGGTCGGTTAGTTGAAGTTACAAGATTGCTGCAGCGGATGCAAGGTGTCGAAGTGATTTTCCATATGTAGAAAGCGACAGTGAATAGTCAGGTTCGTGAAAATGAGTTGCCGAGCACAGACATGGATTTTTTGCTATATAAGACTAGGCTTAAGGTTAAGTAAAGTATAAAAAAAACAGGTAAAAACCGAAATTTTTTTTGGCGTTAATACACCTAATTGACTGCTTATGAAGAGAATTGACTCTGAATACAATTAAAGCCTGAAGTTGTTATTACTAATCACAGTGCTGAGGAATCCAGCATTTAGTGACCACGAGGGATATATGGATATTGAAGTTTCTCGCCAAGCTGCAGTTGTTGAGATCGTGATTGGAGAGGCCATCGTCGTTAAGCCTGACGGTAGCCCCAGAACAATTTCAGCGGGTGACATTATTCGCGAAAACGAAATTATTATCACAGCTAACCAAGCTGAGCTTGTCCTCGGAGTGCCGAGTGGTTCTGTAGAAATAGCAAGTAATTGCGTCGGCTGTCTGGACCCAAATTCAGCATGGGCTGATGCTCAGATAACCGGAGACATTAGCTTTAACACTGAACAGGCTAGTGGTGATGTGTTTAGTGAAGCCGACCTCGTTGCTATCAAAGAAGCTATTTTACAAGGAGCCGACCCGACCGAGATCTTGGAAGCGGCAGCTGCCGGTGTCTCCAGTTCCGCAAATGCGGGGTTTGTAACGATTGACTACAACTACACTCAAACCCAACCGGCCACATTCTTTGAAACCTCGGGATTACAAAGAGAAGCCGTTGAGGAAGACGAGGATGATTTTAGAACGATAACACGGCCCGTTGGTGGTCAACAAATAACCCAAGAGCTCACAGAGGGAATGCTCAATGACAACAGCTACCCTCAATCAACTTCGGTTACTGAAATCATCGTTTCCGGAAGCTTGGATCTCAATCCAGATTCATTTTCACCAGAGTTAATATCTTTAAGTTCGTTATTGAATGAACTCAGCGGTGATATTACTTCGAGTGGGCAAGCGGTCACTTTTAGTTACGACGCTATAAGCAATGCCATTATCGGTGTTCAAGAGTCTGAGGAAGTTCTTCGCATTGATATTGATGTGATCAGCGTTGGTAGCGATATTGAACTCACGTTAACCACCACCATTTCTAAGCCAATTGACCATGTACCCGCTGTCGGTGGTGGTCAGGTTTCCTATACGGGTGATCAAATTAACATTGCCTTTGATATTCAAGGTGAAGACACAGCAACTAACCCACTTTCAAATCCTATCACGGTACAAGTTACCGTGTTTGACGGGGCAGATCCGTCTGCTGAAAGTGTGACAATTAATAATGTCGAAACAGATCATTGCGTAATCGAAGGCATGTTCTCTAATATTGGTAGTGATCATCTTCAATCAGCCGTCTTTGATGTTAGTGCGTTGCAGCAATTTGATGGGGTCTACAGTAATAACCAGACGACGCTTGCTCTGCTTTCTGATGATGGCACCACCATTACTCTGATGACTCAAGTGCAAGATCAAGATGAGGTGGTACTCACGGTCTCACTTGATCCTGATGGTACGTATCAATTCCAGCAGTTTAATCCATTAGAACAGGTGGGTACCGATTCACTAGCGTTCGCTTTACCGATCACGATGACTGATTTCGACCAAGATGTTGTAACCAATAGCATCAATATTACTATCTCTGATGGCAGTAGCCCGGTTATCACCTATGTTGACGCGATTAATGTCGACGAAGCTGGCTTGGTTGGTGGCTCACAGGAGGGAATCGTAGCCACCTCTAGTAGCGGAAGTATCACCGCCGAAATTTTTGATAGTGACATTATTGATCATTATGAACTGGAACCAATAGAGTTTAATACTAGTGGCAGTTTGGTTTCCAGAGGGGAGGCGGTGCGACTCGAGTTAGTGGATCAGACCAATGGCGTAAGAACATACCAAGGCTACGTTGAGATTAATGGCGCGAGGATTACGGTTTTCGAAGTGAACATTGATAGCCCCTCATTGGGGAACTTTGAGTTTAATCTGTATGAAGAATTTGTGCATCAAGGCGCTGAAGACACGTCATTAACCTTTGCGCTGCCTATCTATGCTGTGGACGCTGATGGAGATCGTTCTGCTCTATCTGAAGGCACGAACATACCGGAGGCGGCTGAGATTTTAGTTAGTGTCAAGGATGACGTTGTTGAACTCGCCGATAACCTTATCGCTGTTGATGAACCGACCTTGGCGGGGGATACCCTGGTTTCGTATAACCTATTCAGCATTCAAGGTGTCGGTTTTCAAGGCGCTGATGGCTCGACAATTCAATCATTTAACTATGATGGAATCGATTATTCGTTAGATCAAAGTTTACTGCCTGAGGCTGACCAAACGTTCATTTTTATTGAGGGTATAGTAACCATCTCGCTGAACGGGGAGTTTAGCTTTGAAGTCGCTCGTGATATTGACCATTCAAACAGTGAGACCATAGTTAAACAGTTGTCCTTTTTGGCTCAAGATAGTGATGGCGATACCGATACTTCAGCGCTGGAGTTAAGCATTACTGATGGTCAACCTCCGACCATTGATTCGGTTACACCAATTACTTTGTATGAGACAAACCTTGATGATGGCTCGGCGACAAGCGGCAGTGCGGTGACTGATACCAAGGTGATCACTTACACTGAAGGCAGTGATAATGTGGCTCGCTTTCGTATCGAGGCTTCAGATTTCAATATTGGTGGCGCATTGAAATCTAAGGGTGCTTCTGTCGAGATAAAGCCAGATCCAGCAATGGTCGATGGTTATATAGGCTTCATCATCGATGACACGAATAACGAAATTCCAGTATTCACCATTAGCTTCTCACCGAGCACACTTGGCGAGCATACCTACACTTTTACGTTACTTGAAGCTTTAGACCACGCGGATGGTCAAGCCAACAACACCTTGAGCTTTGATATTCCTATTTTCGCGGTCGATAGTGATGGTGATGATTCCATCGTTTCTCAACTTAATGTGACCATAGGTGATGATGTCCAGATAATGCAAAATGGCACGCTAGAGATTACTGAACCAACGGTCGCCGATTTGGCGGCAGGCTCGGTGACAACCGCCCCGATTAACGTAATGCCCAAGCCAGGAGCTGATGGTGCGACCATCACTCAGTTTAGCTACGATGGTGGAACAGCAGTCACTCTGAATCAAGGCGCTATTGCTACCGATGAACAGATGTTTAGCGTTGCTGAAGGGGCGCTGTTTATTACCTTACAAGGTACGGTGCGCTTTGAGCCAAACCGCGATCTTGACCATTCGGCTGGGGATATCGTCAAGTCGATTGTAGTGACTTCTGGTGATTTCGACCAAGACTCAGTCACTGCAACCGTTACTCTGACCATCAATGATGGTGATATCCCAACGATTGATATGATCCCAAGTGTCAGTTTGTCAGAAGCTAATTTGGCTGATGGCTCAGCCCCCAGTGGTAGTGCAGTAGAGTCGATTCAAAACATCATGTTTACTGATCAAAGTGATGATGTGGTGAAGTTTCGTTTAGAACCAGCAGAATTTAATACCAAAGGCTTGCTTAAATCCGATGGTTTGGTGATTGAACTTAGAGAGCAACCAACCAATTCAGGCCATTACATCGGTTTTACCACGGACCTTTCAAATGTCGAAACCACGGTATTTACCATAGACTTCAGTAGTAGCACCTTAGGGGAGTACACATTTACGCTTCTAAAAGCGATGGATCATGCGCCTATTCAAGGTAATAACGATCTAACATTTACCTTACCAGTGTACGCAGTCGATAGTGATACAGACGATTCTTTGATGTCACCATTGATCGTGACGATAACGGATGATCTCCAAGTGATGTTAAGTAGGTCACTCAATATTGAAGAGCCAACCTTAGCCGATTTAGTGGCAGGAACTCCAACAACGACTGTTATTAACGTGTTCGATAAACAAGGGGCGGATGGCGCGACAATTACACAAGTGACCTACGATGGTACGGTGTTGACACTCGACCAGACCAATGATGATGAGCAAGCATTTACCGTTACTGAGGGTTCGCTATTTATTAAGTTAAATGGCGATGTACGTTTCGAACCCGCCCGCGATTTAGACCATACCGGGGGGGACATTGTTAAGTCGATAGTCGTCGCATCCAGTGACTCGGATAACGATACTGCGATGTCAACGGTTATGCTCACCATTACCGATGGTGATATTCCAATCATAGATACTGTTCCAAGTGTTTCTCTGTCTGAGTCCAATCTGAATGATGGCTCTACCCCTAGCATGGGCGCAGTCGACTCAACTCAAACCATCACCTTTACTAATCAAAGTGATGACATTACTCACTTTCGTATTGAGCCTACAGAGTTCAATGTTAACGGCACACTTAAATCAAATGGGTTAGTGGTTGAGCTTAAACCTGATCCGGCCTTAGCGGGCGGCTACATTGGTTTTGTGACCACTGCGCCGAATCTAGAAACGAACGTATTTACGATCAGTTTTTCTGCGGCAACATTAGGTCAATACACTTTTACCTTACTAGAAGCGCTCGATCATCCTAGTGGGCAAATGGACAATGAGTTGAGCTTTGATTTGCCAGTTTATGCGGTGGACAGTGACAATAGTGATTCACTGGTGTCTCAACTTAATGTGGCCATCGGTGATGATGTTCAAATTATGCAAGATGGTGTTTTGAGCATCGTTGAACCGACCATCGCCGATTTGGCTATGGGCACAGTGTCAACCGACCCGATTAACGTAATGCCCAAGCCAGGAGCTGATGGTGCGACCATCACTCAGTTTAGCTACGATGGTGGAACAGCAGTCAATCTGAATCAAGGCGCTATTGCTACCGATGAACAGATGTTTAGCGTTGCTGAAGGGGCGCTGTTTATTACCTTACAAGGAACTGTGCGCTTTGAGCCAAACCGTGATCTTGACCATTCTGCTGGGAATATCGTTAAGTCAATAGTGGTGACATCCAGCGACGTCGACAAGGATCTTGAGACGGCAACCGTGACCTTAACCATCATAGATGGTGCTCCTCCAACCATCACAGATACCGATCCTACAAGCACGTTTGTGGTTGATGAAGATGACTTAGGAGGCTTAGCAACTGTCGTGGCTCAGGCTAGCGGAGCGTTTGTTACCACCGAGGGCTCAGATCAAGTCGAGGCATACGAGCTACGTAACACAGCAACCTTAGCGAGTACGCTTCGTTCGGGCAATGAAGCTATCGCCATTACCGAGATAGCGGGAGCCGCGAATACGACTACCTATCAAGGCAGTACGGTGAGTGGGAATGCGGTTTTTATCCTTGAATTAGGGGATGACGGTTCGTATACATTCACGCTGTTTGGCCCTCTTGACCATGCTACTAGTCCAAACTCGAATACCTTAACCATCCCCTTTGATGTTGTTGCAGTGGATAGCGATGGTGATGACTCTAACCAATACACATTACCTATCGAAGTGCTTGACGATATACCGGTAATGACAGCGGCAACAGGTGAAACGGGTGTTGATGAAGATGATCTTGCCGTAATTGGTTCGGATCGAACCGAAGACACGGTCATTAATGGTTTGTTTACCATCGATGAAGGTGCGGATAGTGTTGTGTTGTATGAGTTGGTCAATCCTGATGCAGTGCTTACAGGGCTTGTATCTAACGGTGAAGAGCTAGCATGGCTTGCTGTTGTTGAGAGTGGTACGACATTTACCTATACAGCACAAACTGAGACAAGCAATGAAGCTGTGTTTGAGATTGTGTTTGATACTGCGGACAACAGTTATCAGTTTGAACTGTTTAAACCGCTTAAGCATCCTAATGGCGAGGCAGAAAATACGATTGACCTTAATTTCTCTGTCGTGGCAGAAGACTTCGACCAAGATCAATCGAATGCGATCGATCTGACGATCACCGTCACGGATGATGTTCCACTGCTCACAACACAGTCGATCACTCGCATTGAAGGTCAAAACTATCGTGACTCTCTTGTTGATATATTTGTCAATGATACCGATGTCGGTGCTGATGGTGCCGTATTGAGTCGCATTGAGGGTATTTCAAATAACGGTTCGGACATTGTGTTTCGTATCGGTCATAATGGCCCTTACAGTAACAGCTACGCTGTGAATAGTGGCAGTCAACAGGTGCGTGTCTATGAACAAACTGATGATGGCAATGGCGGGGTTGATACTCGTCAGCTAGGTCGACTGCGCATTAACTCCAATGGCGAGGTTGAATTTAGAGCGAATGGTTATCTCGATCATGATGGTGACACCATCGACTTCTCTATTAATGTGATTGCGACGGATGGGGATTTAGACACATCAGAAACCCCGTTAGATATCACGATTACTGATAGGGATGCTTCAAGGATCGCGCTGAAAGTGACGACCTTCGAGGATGCCGGTAGAGACTCTACGATAGCTTACGCGATGGGCGATACGCCGACTTTTGAAAACGTTCAAGACAACCAGAGTGGTTTACCTAATGCGCCAGCTCAAGTTGCGCTGCAAGTTAACCTATATGATCAAGACAATAACGAATCTATTGGCCAACTGACGATTCAAAGCAGTAATCACAGAGGCTCATTCTATTACTTCGATGGCTCGGTTTATCATTTGTTAACGCCAGAAGCCAATGGCGACATCTTATTTGCTCCACCTCAAATGCAACAGAGTTTTGCGCCGAACCCAAATGAAGTACGACAAACGATCGCAACCATAGACAACCTGTTTTTTGTTCCAGACCAAAACTTTGGTTCGGGTGAAAATGGTGTGCGAATCCGATACGAACTTGAAATTGACAACAATGGATCGCCCGATCATATCGTAAGCTCAAACTTTAGAATTGAGATCGAAAGCGTGGCGGATATTGCGACGTGGGATAACAACAATAGTACCTATCAGTATCAAGTGAATGAAGACCAAGATAACGTCACCTTGCAATTGAATGCGGATTCACAAGATAACAGTCGAACAGAGACCATCACCTACGAGCTTGAGGTCGTGCAGGGCGAAGGGCAGTTTGAACTCCTCGATCAAAACGGCAACGTGCTTACTCCGGTCAACGGTGTTTACCTTATTACAGAGAGCGAAATCAATAGTACCGTCGTTAACCCAATAGACAACTTCTCTGGGCAGATCGAGTTTATAGCAACGGTCATCACGGAAGAGGTTCTTAACCCATACGAAGACGCTGATAATGGTGGAGTCAATGACAAGACGACAGCCCGCTCTGTCGAGCAAAACATAATTATTGATGTGACGGCAGACGCAGACCCGGGCAAATTCAGCGTCAACCGGATTCAGATTAATGAGGACAATATTGACGACCCAGATTACATAGGACCTTTAGATAATGAAGTCGCGTTTACCTTAGACGAAGTTATTTCCATGACCGAGTCGGTTGATACTGACGGCTCTGAAGAACTTTTTGTCCGAATAAGTAATATTACCCAGGGTGCGGTACTTTATCTGCTTGGTACAACAACCCCAGTGCCGACCATTACCATTAACGGGATTGACTACCAAGAGGTCGCGTACTCTGACTTAGCAAATGTAGAAGTCGTACCGGCTGAACACAGCAATGTTGATTTTACCTTTGATGTAACCGGTGTTGTTAAAGACACCGCCACCCTCTCCACAGGGGTGCAAGTCGATGAAGAGATACTCGGCACGAAAACCGTAAATGTAGAAGTGAAAGGCGTTGCCGACATCCCTTATGGTGGCACCAATGGTACGGATTGGACTGCAATTACCGATGGCACCGCTGGTGGCGTTCAAACCACGATCCAAGAGAGTCAAGGCGGCGATAGCTTTGCCTTTTTCGATTTCACGGTACTTTCCGGTGAGAGAAGGCCTGATGACCCAGATGCTCCACCGTTAGATGGCGATGGTTCAGAATCTGTTACGGTTATCCTATCTGGGATCCCGGATGGCGTGATATTGGAAGACAGTGATGGTGCGGTCATCGATCTCAACTTTGTAGGCTATGAGGACGACATTAATGGCAATCCAGACCTCAGTAAGCCAATGTATGAAGCTAACGTGACGCAATTTGGTACCACGTCGGGAATTCGTATTATCCCTGCCGACTCGTCTACTGAGAATATTCACATTCAAGGCAAGGTCATTGTGACTGAAAATGATGGCCACACGCTGACTTTTGATCAAGAAGTTAGAGTGCTGATCAAGCCAAGAATCGACACTTCTGCAAACTACAGCAATATCAAAACTGGTGATGAAGACACAACAATCAACATTGATTGGCATCCTCAAGGAGACAATTATATTGATGATAATGAACACTTCACATCGATTACTATCAACGGGATCCCTACCGGGGTAGTTGCCGTAGTCAATGGTGATGTCACTGTTGATGACAGCATCTCTGGTACCTTAATCATTACACCCCAAGACGCATCCCAGACACCTGAGGAATTTACTCAAATAGCATTAGCTAATGACTTTATTCAAATGACACCACCTGAGAATTCGAGTGAAGATTTTACGATCACCACAATTCTTGAAATTGAAGAAAGAGATTTTGAGTACACACCTACTGGTTTGGAGGATGAAGATGGTGGTTTCGTCGAGGCGAAGCCTGCGATCACGGGGACTATCACCGTACAAGTTGCCCCTGTCGTGGAACCTGAGGACGTCAATAATCTTATCGTTTTCTCCAATGAAGATGGCAGTGGCGAATTGGTAACGATTACCTCTGATGCCACAGGTGTTATTAAATTTACGACCAATAGCGATAATCAAGCAGTAGGTGGTGGCGGTGTTGAAATCTTGGATGGTGAGTACGTTATCCGTTACAAAGAAGAAGATATCTCACCTGAATTTGCTATTAATGAAGTTGTTAATGAGGTCGTTATTAAGTTAACTACCACGTCTGGAGTGGCATTACCAGAAGAAGTATTGAGCCAACTGCTTGTGACCGGTGCTGTGTACGAGGGGGATGGCCGATGGGTTATAACAGACGAAGATGCATTCACGGTTAGTACACCAGAAGGTCTAGATCTAACAGCTCCTTACGGTGACGGAATCGCCAGTAATAACAACAGCATTAAAATGACAGCTTTTACGCAAGTACAGGACTTAGGGGATGAATCGAACGATCAAACCTCTGCGATTGCTACAAGAGAAGGTAGCGTAATTTTAACCTTCCCTGAAAAGGTTATTGGTGGTGGGGAAGTTGCGGCAAATATTGTTGTTACTGCGGGTCAAACGATTGATGCGACTGAAGATACCAAACTCGAGCTGGGTAATGTACTTGCAAGTATCATCAGTTTTAGTGGGGAAGATATATCTAATGACGAAATTACCATCATTATTGATGAGAAAGTGACGATTAGCGATCCTGACCTGGCTCCAGACCCAGATCCAGAAATATTCTTTATCAGCATTGAGGGCACTGGTGAGACTGACTTCGTCAACGGTAAGTATGTTTACCAAACAACTCTGGAGCAAGGTGTAACACCAGACTTTTCAGATTTGGTGCTTAATTTACCTAATGATTACTCTGGCGATTTTAAACTGCCATTTACAGTGATCACCAAAGACCGTCTCTCGGGTGATGAGAAGGTGCTTGATACAAACGCCATTATAAAAGTATCAGCGGTAACTGATGTTGGCCCAAGTATTTCTGTCGATATTACAGGTTCGCTAGAAGACGATTTATCAACGCCTGTGGATATAGATGGTCTGCCAGGAGCTGAAGCCGTCGGCTATGAAGACACCTACATTGTGCTCGACTTCTCGGGCTCTGTTACGGATCAAGTAAATGGTGATGAAGGCGGTGATGAGCACTTTACTGATGTAACCTTAACCTTAACTGACCCAAACAATGGTCAGTTTTATAGTGATACTGGAACATCACTGGGTACATCAATTTCTTTTACTGAACCTCAAATTGATGCAGGTGCGTTGTCTAATATACTGTTTAAGCCTAAAGATAATTTCCCTACGTTCGATGGCACAAAGGATATCAGCCAAGTCAGTGTCAATGTGTCTGGGTATGTCGTCGATACTGCAACCTTCGACCAAGATGGCTCAAAAACGACGGTAGATGCAGCTCCTGAATATTTCTCAACTTCAGTAAGCTTTGATGTGGTCCCTGTGGTGGATGATATTGCGATCACTGGTCCGGGAACGGACCCAGATATCATCGAAATAACAGGGAGTGAAGATCAAGAGATTTCACTCGCAGGCTCAAGTCCAGTGTCGATTGCTTTGACAGATTTAGATGGTTCGGAAGAGTTTGTCTCTATCAAGTTCACGGATGTCCCTGATGGGTTCCAATTCAGGGTTGATAACTCCTCAGATTTCACGGTTAAGAATAATGGCGGAGGCGAGTGGAGTGTTCAGCTGCCTCAAGCATCTGGGTTGTCATTTGACCTCAGTGAGATCTCAATCTTGCCGCCTAAAAACTTCAGTGGTATGGCTGAATTTGGTGTGGAGGTCTTTACTCAAGAGTCTTTATTGGGTGTACCAACATCGGCCGCTAATTTACCGACTATTCAATTGCACGTTGTTCCAGTAGGGGACGATGTTGATACTAACCCAACGGATTCAGTGACGGGAAATGAAGGGATCAATGTTGATATCGAAATCAACACCACTATTTTAGACAAAGAGCTGTCAGCGACAGGTAGCGGTATTTACACAGAAAACGCACCGGAAACGATTCGAGTTGAAGTCGCCAATGTGCCTCAAGGAGCTTCTATTTACTACCCTGATGGTATCAACTTAGGCAGTTATGATTCAGTGACCCAGATATGGACGCTCAATGTCGCGGCTCAAGCACTCGATAAAATCGTATTTAATTCAGGTGAACGTAACAGCGATGTGGGTAACGCGGTGGGTATCGATAGCCCTTTGCAGATAACGGTTCGCGCTGTTGACGCCGATGCTGATGGTAGTGAATATTTAGGTACACCAACCAGCTTTGAGGTTGATCTCGTGATCGACCCGATTAATGATCAACCGATATTTGTAAACGTCGCCAATATGGAAATCCAAGAAGACACCACGGGTTTAGCAATCAACAACTTTAGTATCTATGATGTCGACGCCACTTTTGACAATCCAGATGCCCCTTATACGCTAACCTTAGAAGTTGACCAAAGCGTACTAGGGATAATGGGCAGGTTTAATTCGACCAGTTCAACCGGTGTAGCGTTTACCTTAGAGAGTGATGGTTCCATTGTCTTAACGGGCAAAGAAGCCGATATTAACACAGCTCTGGCCAATGGCGCGGTCACCTTCATCCCAGATCCCGATCAAAATGGCATGGCGACGATTAAGGCCACGTTGAATGATGGGGGCAACAATGGGTTGATCGACCCGAGTGATCCGAATACCGCACAAATCAATCAAACGACGTTTACCATTAATGTCACCGAGGTCAATGACGCGCCAATCGCTAGTGACGTTGATCTGGGAACCATTCTTGAAGAAGGGCAGGCGATCATCATTGAAAGCGATTTGATAGCGGCAAGCTCTGATATAGAGAATCATAACTTGGCGGTAACTGATATGGCCCTTACCCAAGGGCAAGGTCAGTTACAACGGTTTGAGAATATGGGTGGTGTGGATGACGATTCAATCACAGGCTCGTACTGGGTATTCACTGCGGCCGATGAATTTAATGGCGATGTGACATTGAGTTATTCCATTATTGATGATGGGACAACCAACGGGCTAAATGACTTCCTAACCGATACAGCCGAGGTCAGCCTTACAGTGCAGGGCGTCAACGATACACCGATTGTTAATGGTGCCGATGTGACAACCATAGTCAATGAAGACGCCGGACAGTTATTGAGTGGTATTAATGTCAGTGATCCTGATTATGTGGATTCATTTGCGAATGATTTAATGACGGTCATATTAAGCGTTGATTACGGGACATTGAATGTGTCGTTACCAGCGGTAACCAGTGTCACGGTTAATGGTAATTACAGCGCTTCAATCACGTTAGTGGGGACGCTGAGTGATCTGAATGCTTTGATTGATACCCCAACCAGTCCAAGTGGTGTGTATCTCGATGCGAGTTTATCTCCACACGATATTATTGGGTTACAGGTGACAGCGAAAGATAGCGGTAACCCCTCGGGGATCGCAATAGAAACCACACCTGTGATATACGATATCCAAGTGACGTCCGTAGCTAATGCACCAACCTTATCGATTGATAGCGTGTCTAACTACGTGAGAAACATTACCGCAAGCCAATCCGTTAGTAATAGCGGTATTCCGTTGGTTGGGATCATGGCCTCTTTAACGGATATTACCGAAGAGCTGACCTTACATATCACTGATGTGCCTGTTGGTGCCCAAATCACCAGTGGTGCGGGTTCTGTGACACTTGATGGTAATGTATGGATCGCATCTGCAGATGCCATTGATAGCTTGCAGGTGGTTGGCCTTTCCGAAACTCCGGGCAACTATACCTTGAAACTCGAAGCGGTTTCTGAAGAGCTCGACAACAGTGATACGGCGAAATCGGCGAGCATAGACCTTAACTTGAATATTGTATCCAATGCTAGCGATATTGATTTAGCGACACAAACCGAGGATGTGCAGCTACTGGCTGGAGTAAATAATACTGAGCTGATATCGGGCTCAGGGAATGACCGACTCGAAGGTGGTGCAGGTGACGACACGCTCGTGGGTGGTGACGGTAACGACACACTCATTGGCGGCGGCGGTTCAGATATTCTAACCGGTGGTGATGGTTCCGATATTTTGACTGGCGGCGACGGTATGGACTCGTTTGTTTGGTTCAATATTCAAGACGGTGTTGAAGACACGATTACCGATTTCAGTTTATCTGAAGGCGACCAGATCGACCTAAGAGAAGTGTTACCTGAGCTGAAGAACACCTCACCAGACATGACGACCTTGCTCCAGCAAATTGTTGCCAAAGTAGAAGGGGATGATATCGAACTGACAATCAAGTCCGACAGCTCAGGCACCACTGAACAAGTAATCGTTGTCGAAGACCTAGCTCCTCAGCTCACTTTGATCAGCACAATGCCTTCGGATATTCTGGATGCATTAGTACAGCAGAATGTGATCATTCATGGTTAAAGATTAATCTCACTAGCTCGGTTTGTTCTACTTCTGAAAAAGAGCAAACTATTGGAAAGTGGGAGAGATAAAATCGGGTTACAAAAAATGCGAATAAGAGTGTTTATCCTGAACTAGGGAGGTCAAGATAACGGGTAATAAAGGCAGGCTGAGATAAAGCGATTAGCATAGGTGATAGGAAAACAAAAAGCCCACACTATTAATAGTATGGGCTTTTCATTTTTAACCGGTTAGCTACTTAGTTAATTACTTAGCAGCAGACTCGCTTACTTTACCGGGGCTTTAGCAGCGTTAACCAGTAGGATACCAACGGTCAGTACCATTGAACCACACACTAGGAACAACAAGCGTCCTGTCGGTTCGTTTGGAATCAGAGCCATTGCTAGGATACCGAAACCTGCTGTGCTGATAAGCTTACCAAGCATTGAACGCTGTTTAGTATCTAGGTTTTGCTGTTCTTCACTTTCCGCTACGATAGGCGTGTTCCAGTTAGTGAACAGTTGATCAACTTCTTTCTCACGCTCAGGCGATAGGCCTTTGTAGAAGCGTGTTGTCATGATGAAGTAACCACCAGTGAAGATTACGTGAGCCGCTAAGCTAAGACCAACTTTCAAGTCGCTCCATTCGCGGGCAGTAAGCGCTGTTTCTAGACCGAATAGGTGTTCAATATGCTCTGCTTGTAGAGAGATACCGAAGATGAAAGAAACGAAACCACCAACCACTAGAGTAGACCAACCAGCCCAATCTGGAGTCTTACGAATCCACATACCTAATAGCACAGGAATCAGCATTGGGAAGCCAATCAATGCACCTACGTTCATCACGATATCGAACAGACTCAGGTGACGTAGAGAGTTAATGAATAGGCCAATTGCTATAATGAATAAACCCATCAAGACAGTTGTTAGCTTACTTACAATAACCAACTCTTTTTGAGCCGCATTTGGACGAACAATAGGGCTGTAGAAGTTCATTACAAAGATACCAGCATTACGGTTCAGGCCTGAATCCATAGAAGACATCGTTGCAGCGAACATTGCTGACATAAGAAGACCAACCATACCTGCAGGCATTACGTTCTGTACGAATGCTAGGTATGCAGCGTCACCCGCTTTGTCACCCATTGAAGCGTACTCCAATGCGAACTCAGGCATGAATGCGCTTACGTACCAAGGTGGAAGGAACCAAATTAGTGGACCTACAACCATAAGGATACATGCTAGGCCAGCCGCTTTACGAGCGTTCTCACTGTCTTTTGCACATAGGTAACGGTAAGCGTTGATGCTGTTGTTCATTACACCGAACTGCTTCACGAAGATGAACACAACCCAAAGAACAAAGATGCTCATGTAGTTTAGGTTATTACCGACCATGAAGTCGCCGTCGAAGTTAGCAACGATGTTCGTTAGGCCGCCACCGTGGAAGTAAGCTGCGATCGCACAAGTAATGGTTACTGCCATGATAACAAGCATTTGCATGAAGTCAGATGCAACAACCGCCCAAGAGCCACCCGTTACAGACATCAGTACAAGTACCAAACCAGTTACTATAATCGTCGCTTCCATTGGGATGTTGAATACAGCTGCAACAAAGATAGCTAGACCGTTTAGCCAGATACCCGCAGAGATCAAGCTGTCCGGCATACCTGCCCATGTAAAGAACTGTTCAGACGTCTTACCAAAGCGCTGACGAATCGCTTCAATTGCCGTTACAACACGAAGTTGACGGAACTTAGGAGCGAAGTACATGTAGTTCATGAAGTAGCCAAATGCGTTGGCTAAGAATAGGATTACAATAACGAAACCGTCATTGAATGCGCGTCCTGCGGCACCTGTAAACGTCCATGCTGAAAATTGTGTCATGAAGGCAGTTGCACCAACCATCCACCACAACATTTTGCCGCCACCTCTGAAATAATCACTAGTAGAGGTGGTGAACTTACGGAACATCCAACCAATAGCGATCAAAAAGAAGAAGTAGGCGAGAACAACAAAAGTATCAATAGTCATCTTTTCAGCCTTTTTAATATCATAATTAACTGGAGCTAGATTAACGCTTTCAAAGGTTCTTTTGTACTACAATATGCCTTTAGTATGATCTATGTCGCATTGATTTTTAATTAATTGCGACACCTCTAGTTAAGTTGTTGTTTTATAATGAATTTTAAGTTGGTTAAATTTGCTTCAAGTTCAAAAAAAAACGTTCCGCAAATGTTTATATGTATTACAATATAACTAAAATGTTAATAAATTGTATTGCAGATTGAATTTTAACTTCAATTGTAACAAATAATCCACATGAAAATGTAATTGCACCGTGAGATTCTGGTTGAATACTCATGTTCAAGTGAAAAATACTTGCTTATCTACTTGATAATAGACCATTGTTTTTACATCGCTATTTACTTTTATATATCGCACTTTGCCGATTTAGAATTTTTCTGTTGAGGTATAGGTATCAAGCTTAACCCTCTGTAATTTCAACTTCTGATTTCTGGCATAGCTGCGAGGTGAGTAACAGAAATGAGTTGCAGATGAAATGGTTAAATCATCGCGTTACAACTGGCCGAGAGGGCTCAAGAGGGACTTAAGGCAAAGTCAGTGAGTATTTCTCAACGAGTAAAATTAAGGGGTATGAGAGCGTGTGACGCTCCTATAAAAGCGCATAGGGGCTGAGATTAGCCTTTTGTAATACCAATTGTAGTCTAGAGTGGTTCACGCTAGCTTGTGGAACCGTTCATTAACCTTGTTCGGATTTTGGACCCTAGAATCGCTTTCTATCGAGCGCAACGCTGTGTAGCTAAGCCACTTTCCTAGGCTATTTCTTGCCGCGTAGCGTGTTCTCGCCGTGTAGTTTGATGGCATAAGGCATAGGCACCAGTTATCCTGAAAACAAATGCGTTAGGGGACTGCCAGTCGTCGTTGAGAGATCTCGTTATAGGAAAAATAGAAAATAGTGGAGATAAGCAAATAGCAGATAGCAGATAGCAAAAAGCCTCACCGAAGCGAGGCTTTATCACAAAATCTTAGACAGATTATGCGTTAACGTGAGCAACAGCGTCACGAACTAGTTCACCTAGCTCATCCCACTTGCCTTCGTCCATTAGCTTAGTTGGAACCATCCAAGTACCGCCACATGCAAGAACTGCAGGAATGTCTAGGTACTCATCAACGTTCTTAAGGCTAACACCGCCAGTAGGCATGAAGTTTACAGGGTAAACTGCAGTTAGTGCTTTAAGCATTGGAACGCCACCTGATGGCTCAGCTGGGAAGAATTTAAGAGTACGAAGACCCATTTCCATTGCTTGCTCAACTAGGCTTGGGCTGTTAACGCCAGGTACGATAGCAACGCCTTTGTCTAGGCAGTACTGAACTGTACGTGGGTTGAAGCCAGGGCTTACGATGAAGTCTACGCCAGCGTCGATAGATGCATCAACTTGCTCGTTAGTAAGAACAGTACCAGAACCAATTAGCATGTCTGGGAATTCTTTACGCATAACGCGAATAGCTTCGATTGCACACTCAGTACGTAGTGTGATTTCAGCACAAGGCATGCCGTTATCAACAAGAGCGCGACCTAATGGAATTGCATCTTCAACGCGGTTGATTGCAATTACAGGAATTACTTTAAGGCTTGCTAGTTTTTCGTTCAAAGTTGTCATGTTTTTTCTCATCGAAATAATGTGTGAGTCTGCGTGAGCAGGACAATTTATAGAGACAGCTCAGGCATTGCTTCAGCTGGGATGATAGCACCCGCGTACTGAATAACTGTACCTGCAACAGCGTGACCGCTAGCCGCTGATTCAACAGCTGTGCCGCCACATAGACGTTTCGCTAGGAAACCTGCACTGAAAGAGTCGCCAGCAGCAGTGGTATCAACGATGTTGTCGATTTGGTTAGCTGAAACGTAGTTTGCGTTTTCGCCTTCAACGACTAGGCATTCTTTACCACCACGCTTGATAATAAGCTCTTTAACACCAGCGTTAGTTGTACGTTCGATGCACTGCTCAACGTGCTCGTCACCGTATAGGTCTTGCTCATCGTCGAAAGTTAGAAGAGCAGTATCCGTGAAGCTTAACATCTTCAGGTACCACTTCTGAGCTTCTTCTTGGCTAGCCCATAGCTTTGGACGGTAGTTGTTGTCGAAGAACACTTTACCTTCGAAGTTTTCTAGGAACTTGAATAGCTCATTGCGACCGTTTTCAGTCAAGATAGCTAGAGTGATACCACTCAGGTAAACAGCATCGTAGCCACTTAGCGTGTCAACAAGAGAAGTTGAGTCAGCTTGGTCAAACATGAACTTCGCTGCAGCGTCACTACGCCAGTAGTGGAAGCTACGCTCGCCAGTGTCATCAGTTTCGATGTAGTAAAGACCTGGTTGCTTGTTTGAAAGACGTGCAATTAGGCTTGTATCGATGTTTTCAGACTCCCAGCTTTCTAGCATGTGGGCACTGAATGGGTCTTGGCCTAATGCTGTTACGTAGCTCGTTTTGATACCGTGTTTGTGAGTCAGACGAGATAGATATAGAGCTGTGTTCAGTGTATCACCACCGAATGCTTGTTTTAGAAGTTCACCTTTCTGTTGAAGTTCTACCATGCACTCGCCGATGATTGCAATATTTAATGATTTCATATGCTTACCCAAGCAACTGATGTTGCGCTATTAATTATTTAGGAAGTCTTCACGTGCAGGGTTGAAGATGTCAAGAAGGATGCTGTCTTGCTCTAGTGCAACTGCACCGTGTATCATATGTTTACGAGCTAAGTAAGCGTCACCTTCTTTTAGGATTTTTTTCTCGCCTTCGATTACAGCTTCGAAGCTACCGCGCACGACGTAACCGATTTGGTCGTGAATCTCATGAGTATGAGGATGACCAATCGCGCCTTTATCAAAGTTTAAGTGTACAGCCATTAGATCGTCAGTGTAAGCGACAATTTTACGTTTGATACCGTCACCAATATCTTCCCATGCATTTTCATCTAGGAAAAAGAATGAGTCCATATATGTCTCCTAACTTTTTTGAATCTTATAAGTCTAACTTAACTTTTGGCTATTATAAACGAACGAACCTAATTGTAATACAATATATCTAGAATTGTGTGATATTGATCAAGTGACACTTAAGTTATCGAAAACAAATCAAGAACTTAATGAATACGTGAGTATTATCATTCGCTTGTTAGAACAATAGCTTAACCTAAATAGTGTGACTCCACTCATCATTTAAGGCCGAATAGGTATGCTTAAAGCTCATATTGTATTACTTTATATGGAGATTGAACATTGAATCCAAGTCGAAACAGATAAACTCTTTAATGAGGGTAAAAAAAAATATGACTATTAAGCCAATTTTGCTAACAGAAGACGAAATCACACAACTTAGACGAGAAGTTGGACGTGATACCTTGATGGGCAAAACCATTGCTAAAAATGTTGTGCAGCTTGAACGTTTTATGAGTTTACCAATCGAAGTGCCGGGTCACGGTGATGGTGGTAGTTACGAACACAACCGCCATAAAGATAACTACACCTACATGAACATTGCAGGTCGTCTTTTCCTCATTACTGAAGAACAGAAATACGCTGACTTTGTTACTGCATTGCTTGAAGAGTATGCAGACAAATACTTAGAGCTAGGTTTCCAAGTTCAGAAAAATACTAACCCAACCGGTCGTATTTTCCACCAGATCCTCAACGAGCATGGTTGGTTGCTATTCACAAGTATCGCGTACTCTTGCGTCGCATCTACCATGACAGAGCAGCAACGTCAGCGCATTATCGAACGTATCTTTATCCCTATGATTGAGATGAGTATTGATAAATACGCACATCGCTTTGACCACATTCACAATCACGGTGTTTGGGCCGTTGCAGCTGTTGGCGCGTGTGCCGTTGCGATTGGCAGACCAGAATACTTAGAGATGGCAGTGTACGGTAAAGACCGTCAAGCAGAAAGTGGCTTCCTAGACCAAGTGTCTAATTTATTTGCTCCTTCTGGTTACTACCTAGAAGGGCCCTACTACTCGCGCTTTACGATTCGTCCATTGGTGTTGTTGGCCGAGATTATTCATCGCCACATGCCAGAAGTGGATATCTACAATTACAAAAACGGCGTAGTAGGCAATACAGTACAGGCGCTACTGGCGTCTGCGTATCCAAACGGTGTATTCCCTGCAATGAACGATGCGTCTCAAAGCATGAGCATTGCAGATATGGGGGTGCAGGTTGCGGTCAGCATTTACGGCGCGCACTACTCACTGGATGACAACATTTTGGGTATGGCGAAGATTCAAGATGGTGTTTGGATGCACCCTTGTGGTCTTAAAGTATCTCGCGCTTATGAGGAAGCGTCGGTAGAGCGCACTATCGGCATGCCATTTTGGCCAAGTGTTGAGCTAAATGAAGGCCCTGATGGCGACAAAGGGGCACAAGGCTTTGTTCGTATGCAGGACAAAAATGGCGATGTAACTCAACTAGTGATGAACTACGGTCAACACGGTATGGGTCACGGTCACTTCGACACACTCGGTATTACGCTATTCAATCGTGGTCATGAAGTACTTCGCGAATACGGCTTTGCTCGTTGGATTAATGTTGAGCCTAAGTTTGGCGGTCGTTACCTTCCTGAAAATCCGTCATACGCTCGCCAAACCATTGCCCACAATAGCGTTACCATTGATGAAACCTGTCAGAACAATTTCGATGTCGATCGCGCAGATTCTGTTCATGGTCTGCCACATTTCTTCCAAGTCAACGACGATAACTTGAAGGGTATGAGCGCATTTGCCAACGAGCACCATGATGGTTTTGGTCAGCAACGCAGCGTATTCTTACTTAACCTAGACGAGCTAGAAGCGCCGCTTCTTATCGATTTATATCGCGTTGTGGGTGAGGGTGAACATCAGTATGATTACTCTCATCAGTACAATGGCCAGATAATTCGTACTAACTTCGAATATGAATCATACAAAGAGCTGGAAACCCTAGGTAATGATCATGGTTATCAGCATCTGTGGAAAGTGGCAGCAGGCGAAGCCAAAGAAGCCGCATTGGTGAGCTGGTTACAAGATAACAGCTACCACACTTGGCTTGGCACGAGTTCTAACAACAATGGCGAAGTGATCTTCACGCGCTCTGGCGCTAATGATCCCAGCTTCAACCTACGTAGCGAGCCTTCATTTGTCTTGCGTAGCCGCGGCGAGTCCACTTTATTTGCTTCCGTTGTTGAAACGCACGGTTATTTCAACGAAGAGTTTGAGCAATCTGAGAATGCTCGTGGTCGAGTTCAGGACATTCGCGTGCTTGGTCATAGTGAGACTGGATCAGCAATAGAAATCACCACACAAGATTCTATCGTGACGATGCTTGTTTCTAACCAGGCGGATGTCAACGAAAGCACAGTGAACCAAATTACAATTAATGATAAAATTCTCAACTGGACAGGACACTATTCAGTGGAAGTTAAAAAACAATCTCAGGAGACGATTTAATGAGCTATCAACCATTACTGCTTAACTTTGAAGAAGCAAAGGAACTCCGTAAAGAACTTGGCAAGGATAGCCTATTAGGTAAAGCGCTAGCGCGCGACATTAAACAAACTGACGCGTACATGGCTGAAGTTGGCATTGAAGTACCAGGACACGGTGAAGGTGGTGGCTACGAGCACAACCGTCACAAGCAAAACTACATCCATATGGATCTAGCGGGCCGTTTGTTCCTGATCACGGAAGAAACAAAATACCGTGATTACATCGCAGATATGCTGACGGCATACGCGAAGGTATACCCAACGCTTGAAAGCAACGTCAGTAAAGATACTAACCCTCCAGGTAAGATCTTCCACCAGACGCTAAACGAAAACATGTGGATGCTGTATGCTTCTTGCGCGTACTCTTGCATCTTCCACACGCTTTCTGACGAGCAAAAAGCATTGATTGAAAACGACCTTTTCAAGCAAATGATCGACCTGTTTGTTGTGACTTACGGTCACGATTTCGACATCGTTCATAACCACGGTCTGTGGGCGGTAGCGGCAGTAGGTATCTGTGGTTACGCAATCAACGATCAAGAGTCAGTAGACAAAGCATTGTACGGCCTGAAAATGGATAAAGTGAGCGGCGGTTTCCTAGCTCAGCTTGATCAACTGTTTTCGCCAGACGGCTACTACATGGAAGGTCCTTACTACCACCGTTTCTCTCTACGCCCGATCTACCTGTTCGCAGAAACGATTGAGCGTCGTCAACCAGAGATCGGCATCTATGAGTTCAATGACTCAGTGATTAAGACCACTTCTTACGCTGTATTCAAGACTGCATTCCCAGACGGTTCACTACCAGCATGTAACGATTCATCTAAGACGATCTCTATTAATGATGAAGGCGTTGTGATGGCAACATCTGTATGTTTTCACCGCTATGAGCAAGCTGAAACTCTACTTGCGATGGCTAACCACCAACAAAACGTTTGGGTTCACAGCTCTGGTCTGACTCTATCTAATGCCGTTGAAGCGGCTGATGAAATTAAGCCATTTAACTGGGGTAGCCTATACATCACTGATGGCCCTCAAGGCGAGAAAGGCGGTCTAGGTATCCTACGTCACCGTGACGCTCAAGACGACGACACAATGGCGTTAATCTGGTTCGGTCAGCACGGTAGTGATCACCAATACCACTCTGCACTAGACCACGGCCACTATGACGGTCTGCACCTAAGTGTATTCAACCGTGGTATTGAAGTGCTTCACGACTACGGTTACGGTCGTTGGGTAAACGTTGAGCCTAAGTTTGGCGGTCGTTACATCCCTGAGAACAAGTCTTACTGTAAGCAAACTGTTGCGCATAACACAGTGACTGTTGATCAGAAAACTCAAAACAACTTCAATACAGCACTTGCTGAGTCTAAGTTTGGTGAGAAGCATTTCTTCAACGTAGAAAACAGCAAGCTACAAGGGATGAGTGGCCGTATCTCTGGCTACTACGAAGGCGTAGATATGCAACGTAGCATCATCCTTGCAGAGCTTGAAGAGTTTGAAAAGCCGCTAGTGATCGATGTTTACCGCATCCAATCTGAAGAAGAGCATCAGTACGACCTACCTGTACACTACACAGGTCAGATTATCCGTACTGATTTTGAATACCAAACCGAGTCTACTCTTAAGCCTGTAGGTGAGTCTGACGGTTACCAACACCTTTGGAACCTAGGTTCTGGCAAGGTTGAAGGTAGCTCTCTTGTAAGCTGGCTTGTTAACAACAGCTACTACTCGCTAGTGACTAGCGCACAAGCAGCAGACAGCGAAGTAATTTTTGCTCGTCTAGGCGCGAACGACCATGACTTCAACCTGCGTAGCGAACCTGCGATGATCATGCGCCAATCGGGTAAAGATCATGTGTTTGCTTCTGTTCTTGAAACTCACGGTTACTTCAACGAAGAGTTCGAGCAGTCTACCAATGCTCGTGGTCTCGTTGAGTCTGTAAACGTAGTAGCTGATACAGCAGACGGTACAGTGGTTCGTATTCAAACGACAACCGGTAACACGTACCACTTCGGTATCTCTAACCGTGCAGAAGATGCTCAACAAGCAACGCACACTGTTGAGTTTGGCGGTGAGACATACACGTGGGAAGGATCATTTGCTCAACTGTAAATGATTAAGCTAGACGAATGAAACAAAAACGGACACCTCAATGGTGTCCGTTTTTTTATAGATGAACTAAATCAATGCTTTTCTTGCTTTCGCAGCCACCCATTCAGAGAAGATAACCGTTACAAGAATCGCACAGAAAATCACAGTCACTTGAGGCCATGCCAGCATCGCCATCGACTCTTGCAGTTTCAAACCGATACCGCCTGCGCCGACCAAGCCTAATACTGTAGATTCACGAATGTTTATGTCCCAACGGAACAGGCTTGTGCCAATGAAACTTGGCATCACTTGAGGAAGAATGCCGTAGTTCAACACTTGCAGTGGAGATGCACCTGTCGATTGAATCGCCGACATTTGCGTTGCGTTCACTTCTTCAATTGCTTCGTACATCAACTTAGCCACGAAACCGATCGAGCGTAGGGCAATTGCGATAATACCCGCCAACAAACCTGGACCGATGATCGCCACTAACAGAAGAGCCCAAATTAACGAATTAATTGAACGACTTGCCGCGATGATAAACAGCGCAATAGGTCTGATAAACGTCATGCTTGGTGTCGTGTTACGTGCGGCTAAGAACGCAACTGGAAACGCCAATACGATCCCCAATAATGTGCCAAGTGTCGCGATGTTGATGGTGTCCCACAACGGACTCCAAAGAGACTCTAAGTAGCTCCATCTTGGTGGCCACATACGGGAAGAGATATCAGCAAGTTGATTCGGTGAGTCCGTCACAAAGTACCAAATCGTATCCTTGTTCATGACTTGCCATGCAAAAACGCTCAAAGCGACAAAGCAAAGCCAGCCAATCCAGAGCATGAGGCTTTGTTTACTGTCGTAACGTTGCCATTGGGTACGATTCATGGCGCTTGAAGGTGTGTCATTTAGCGTGTTCATTGGTCGTTCCTTACTGCACATGTTTACGGATGATGGTCGATAGGTATTCACATAACATCACGATCACGATAATAATCAATAGAATAGCGGCTGCGGCGCTGTACTCGTAGCGGTCCATTGCTGTATTCAATGTTGCGCCAATACCACCTGCGCCAACAATGCCAATCACGGCAGACTCACGAAAGTTGATGTCGAGTCGGTACATCGAAAGGCCAATAAAGCGGGGCATAACTTGTGCTTGAATGGCGTAATTCACCTGTTGTAGCCAGCTTGCGCCAGTTGCACGCATTGCAGTGAGTGGTGCAGGATCAATGGCTTCAATCTCATCAGCAAACAGTTTTGCAAGAAAACCAATGGTCGCGAAGGTTAGCGTGACAAAACCTGCAAAGGTACCAAAGCCAAACAGTGCGACACACAGAATCGCAACGATGATCTCTTGTAAGCTACGAGCGATTGAAATAAACGCACGACAGAATAGGTAAACAGGAGTCGGAGCAAGGTTTTTGGCTGCGCCTAATCCGAATGGGATCGAAAGAATGACACCTGCCACGGTTGATGTGAGCGTCATGGTTAAGCTCTCAATCAAACCTTGCGAGATGTTGTTCCAACGACCACTAAAATCTGGGTTCATGAACGCTAAAATGAACTGCCAACCGCGCTCGCTGCCTTCGTAAATTCGAGTCCAGTTTATGTGAACTGACTGAGTTGCAAGGTATAAGTACACCGCAACAATGATGATCAAACTCCAACGCAACCATGGGTTCGAAATCAATGGCGGCTTGGTCCACTGTGTTGGATATTGCTTTGCTAGGCGCTGAGTTTGATTTGGATATGGTTGAGTCATATTGTTGCCTCAGACAAGCGAGGGTTCGTGATGATCAGAGCATCTTCCTCTTCTTCTGCTTGTTGGCTCCAATCTTCTTCACCATAGATCTGTGTCAGCACGTCTTCGGTGAGTAGGTTTGGCTTATCATCAAACACTACACAACCCGCATTCAGGCCGACAACGCGATCCACAAACTGTTTAGCTAACTGAACATCGTGAATATTGATGATGGCAGGGAGTTGTTGCTCTGAACAAATCTCGCTAATTAAGCGCATGATTTGGCGCGCAGTACGTGGGTCAAGTGCGGCGGTTGGCTCATCAATCAACAGTAATTTTGGTTTCTGAGCAAGTGCTCGTGCAATACCAACACGTTGGCGCTGACCACCCGATAGAGCGTCGGCTCTCTTATTGGCGTGCTCTAACAATCCAACACGGTCGAGTAGGGCATAAGCGGCTTGGATATCTGACTCTGGGAAACGGCGAGTGAAGCTTTGCCAGAAATTCACATACCCTAAACGGCCTGAAAGCACGTTTTCCATTACCGTTAAACGCTCAATCAGTGCGTATTCTTGGAAGATCATCCCAATCTCGCGGCGTGATTGTCTTAGCTGGCGCTTAGAAAGCGTTTCTAGGTTGGTATTGGAAAAGATAACTTCGCCGCTGGTGGGCTCGGTGAGTCGGTTGATACAACGAATTAGCGTTGATTTTCCGGCACCAGATGGGCCAATCAATCCAACAACCTCACCGGCATTCACCGACAAGCTAACGTTGGTCAGAGCTTTATCAGAACTGGAGTAGTGCTTGGTAAGCCCTTTTAGGGTAAGAGTAGACATAGTATTCCTATAAGACCGGTGTACTAAGTGTTTGCCTGTGGCTGAAATGGGAAGTAAACCGCTGAGAGTGGTGAGTAACTGCAGGCTCGTATACCTGCAGTTAGCTTTATCGTGTGTTACTGGTTTATCGTTTTAATCGGTTAGCTACAGGTGTAAGACACTTTGTTTGCTGTATCGATAGTGCGAATTACTTCCCAGTGCTCTTGGTAAGTGATTGGAACAAACTTCGCTTCACCGTTACGCTCAAATTCTTCTTGAAGCTTTGTGCCTTCCCAGTCGAAAGTGAAGAAGGCTTTTTGAATCTTCTCTTGCAGCTCTGGCGTTAGGTTGTGCGCTGTGCCGTAAGCTGTTGTTGGGAAGGTTTGAGACTTGTAGATGCTCTTGATTTGGTCTTCTTTCACCACTTCACGCGAAAGCATGCGGTTCAATACTGAGTTCGCTACTGCTGCTGCATCGTAGTCTTTGTGCGCAACACCTAAGATAGAGTTGTCGTGCGCACCAGAGAATGCAGGTTTGAAATCACGGTCAGGTTGAAGTTGATATTCAGCATCCAAAATCGCAGAAGGTGCTTTAAAGCCAGAGTTAGAGGTTTGCGCTGTGAATGCCAGGTTCTTACCTTTTAGGTCTTCTACTTTCTCAATGCCAGAACCCGGGTGCGTGATGATTTCCATTTCGTAACCGAAAGAGCCATCTTCCGCTGCCATCATGGTGAATGGTGCGAAGCCTGCGCAGTTAACCGCTAGTGGTGTAGAACCTGTGTTGAAACCCGCGATATGAAGACGGCCTGAACGCATTGCTTCAATTTGAGCTGCGTTATTTTGAACAGGGAAGAAACGAACCGTCTTTTCCGTTGTTTTTTCAAGGTGGCTCAAAAACTCGCTCCACACATCAGCGTATACTGCTGGGTCTTCAACTGGCGTATAAGCAAAAATTAGCGTGTTTGGATTCACCCATTGTGATTCATCTTGAGGAACATCGGCAACCAAGTTGCCAGAGCGATCTTCGTATCGTGTATCCATTGCTAATGCAGAACCAGAAAAAATCAGCGCAGCAGTAATAGCGCTTTTAAGCGTGAGATTCGTTTTTGTCGGTTTCATTATTTCAGTCCAATTGGGTGATTTGTTGGGAGGGAGTATAGAAATCGAGGATGACAGAACCGATGCGTTTTGATTACGTATTTATGAAAAGATACAACAGAATAATTATGATTAAGATAGATGGACTGTATTTAAAGTTTTTGATTAAAATGGTTAATATTCTAGGTGTTGTCCATCGCCATTTTACTCAATTGGTGATAGGTTGAAATACTGTTATAGTGATCCTTAAATAATACATAAACATAACATATAAAATAAGTGAACTTATGGTTAGCAAGTTTAATTCAATCTCGGGCTCGAAGCGCAGCCTGCACGTGCAAGTAGCGCGTGAAATTGCTCGTGGTATCTTATCTGGTGAGTTGGCAGAAGGGTCTATTATTCCTGGTGAAATGGCTTTGTGTGAACAGTTTGGTATCAGCCGAACAGCACTGAGAGAAGCTGTTAAATTATTGACTTCAAAAGGGCTTTTGGAGTCTCGTCCTAAAATAGGCACTCGTGTTGTCGATCGCGCGTTTTGGAACTTCCTTGATCCACAATTGATTGAATGGATGGATGGGCTCACCGACATCGATCAGTTCTGCTCGCAATTTTTAGGGCTTCGCCGTGCTATTGAACCAGAAGCCTGTGCACTGGCAGCGAAATTTGCGACGGCTGAACAACGTATTGAACTTTCTGAAATCTTCCAAAAAATGGTCGCAGTGGATGATGCTGAGGTGTTTGACCAAGAAAGTTGGACAAATATAGATATTCGTTTCCACAGTTTGATCTTCAATGCAACTGGCAACGATTTCTACCTGCCATTTGGTAACATTCTGACGACCATGTTCATGAACTTTATCGTGCATTCTTCAGAAGAGGGCAGCACATGTATCAATGAACACCGCAGAATCTATGAAGCGATTATGGCTGGCGACAGTGATAAGGCTCGTTTAGTGTCAGCCGCTCATCTGCAAGATGCTAACCATCGCTTAGCTACGACAAGCTAGCGATGATAAGTTACAGTCATCTGCAAGGTCGTGGTTTTTAGGTCATTTGAATCACTTAAATGCACAGATGAACGATTTATAGCTTTAGATGAACTATTTAAAAAGGTATGCCAAGTGCATGCCTTTTTTGTTTCTGGAGGGCTATTGCACCATCAAAGGCACTCTTTTGGTTCAAGAATTTTATGCGGTTACATTAGGGCGTGTTGACCTTTCGCGGTTAAATTTTGTTCGAGATAAAGCGTTTTAATCGCGGCTAGGGGGTAAGTAGCCTAGTCATACAGTCTAAATCAGCCGTCTCTAGTCAAGTCCAATATCCAACAGAACCACACCATATTGTCTTTTCTTGTGAGGTGGGGTATCTAAAATCCGCGAGTGGATATCGATTATTTCCATCTAAATGGCAAATTGATAATTAATAGGCCGAAATCAATAACAAATATTAAATTATTGTCTGATGAATGGTTTTGATTTCATATCATGTAAGCGTTCTTTAAATTAAAAGGTTGTAGGTTTATAGGTGTTTGGTTGATTTTGTTATTAGTTACAAAAGCCATTTTCCTATGTAAGTTTTTGTTTAAAGTAATTTTTTTGTGCGATATCTAGCTGTCATGAGAAAGGTTGGCTGACGTGGTGACTGTTTACTTAATAAATTGCCCACATTCCATCTTATGTCATATATATAATCAGCACTATCAATCAAAACAAGATCACTATCACTGATTTGGATTATTGTACTACAAATAATCTTGCAGGTTTCCTATAGTGCCCGTATCAAAATACAACGGACAAAGGATACACGATGGAACTCAACACGATTATTGTCGGCATTTATTTCCTATTCTTGATCGCGATAGGTTGGATGTTTAGAACATTTACCAGTACCACCAGTGATTACTTTCGCGGGGGCGGTAATATGTTGTGGTGGATGGTTGGCGCAACCGCTTTTATGACCCAATTTAGTGCATGGACATTTACCGGTGCAGCAGGTAAAGCGTATAACGATGGCTTTGCAGTCGCAGTTATCTTCATCGCCAATGCATTTGGATACTTCATGAACTTTGCATACTTTGCACCGAAGTTCCGCCAATTACGCGTCGTAACCGTTATTGAAGCGATTCGTATGCGTTTTGGTGCAACGAACGAACAAGTGTTCACTTGGTCTTCAATGCCGAACAGTGTTGTTTCCGCTGGTGTATGGCTAAACGCATTGGCAATTATTGCTTCGGGTATCTTTGGCTTCGATATGACAGCCACTATCTGGATCACTGGCCTCGTTGTTTTAGCCATGTCTGTAACGGGTGGTTCATGGGCGGTAATCGCGTCTGACTTTATGCAGATGGTTATCATCATGGCAGTAACCGTGACGTGTGCGGTGGTCGCCGTTGTTCAAGGTGGTGGTGTTGGTGAAATAGTCAATAACTTCCCTGTAGCGGAAGGCGGCTCTTTCCTTTCAGGCAACAACATCAATTACCTAAGCATCTTCAGTATTTGGGCATTCTTCATCTTCGTGAAGCAGTTTTCTATCACCAATAACATGCTTAACTCATACCGTTACCTTGCGGCGAAAGATTCAAAGAACGCCAAGAAAGCGGCTCTATTAGCGTGTGTGTTAATGCTTGGAGGCGTATTTATCTGGTTCATGCCTTCTTGGTACATTGCAGGTCAAGGTGTTGATCTAGCAGCAGCTTACCCAGACGCAGGTAAAAAAGCGGGCGACTTTGCCTACCTATACTTCGTACAAGAATACATGCCAGCGGGTATGGTTGGTCTTCTAGTAGCGGCGATGTTTGCGGCAACTATGTCTTCAATGGATTCTGGTCTAAACCGTAACTCTGGTATTTTTGTTAAAAATTTCTACGAGCCAATCCTTCGTAAACGTCAAGCAAGTGAAAAAGAACTGGTTACCGTGTCTAAGATCACTTCTGCCGTGTTTGGTATCGCTATTATCCTTATCGCACAGTTCATCAACTCGCTTAAAGGTTTGAGCCTGTTCGATACCATGATGTATGTCGGCGCACTTATCGGCTTCCCAATGACGATTCCAGCATTCCTTGGCTTCTTTATTAAGAAGACACCGGACTGGGCAGGTTGGGGTACGCTAGTCGTTGGTGGGTTCGTTTCTTATTATGTTGGTTTCGTGGTTAATGCTGAAATGGTGTCGTCAATCTTCGGTCTAGAAGAACTCACGAGCCGTGAATGGTCTGATGTTAAAGTCGCTATCGGCCTGGTTGGTCACATGGTGTTGACGGGTGGTTTCTTTGTACTTTCTACCCTGTTCTACAAGCCGTTAACTGAGCAGCGTCAAGCGGATGTGGACAAGTTCTTCGGCAACTTATCAACGCCACTTGTGGCTGAGTCTGCAGAGCAGAAGAAGTTAGACAACAAACAACGTGAGATGCTTGGTAAACTGATTGCGGTAGCCGGTGTTGGGATCATGTTGATGGCTGCGCTTCCTAACCCAATATGGGGACGACTCGTGTTCATCCTATGTGGTGTGATTGTCGGTGGTGTGGGTGTATTACTGGTAAAAGCGGTCGACGACGGCGGCAAGCAAGCGAAACCTGCTACAGAAAGCTAATTGGTAAACAAAAACTAATGAGCAAGTAAAATCTAGTGAGTAGCGAAAAGTGAAATACTCGTGAAGCTTTAAATAGAATGCGACGACTCGAAAGGGCGTCGCATTTTTTGATCAGCGATAGGGACGTCATAAATAGATAGGAGAGTTTAGCTGATTAATAACAAGCTCCTGGCTAATCGAGAGAAAGACTTTGGCTAATTGAGAGCAGACCCTAAGTCATTTCGCTTCAAATCTAAGTGAAAATCTTGACCAATTTCTCTCTAAACTCCAAACTAATAAGTATTAGCTTCAGTCACTTTAGACAGGAGTATTATCTTATTCGGGTTTATAACATCTGACCTAAATCACGAAAACTGTAAAATATTCTTCAATCGAATCGAAATAGATTTATTTGTACTATAATAAGACGTATATTATTGGCAATTCCTTTCAATCAACTTGAAAATAAGTGAGTTAGAATGAGCGACCAAAAATCTCTTGATGCAATCAGGAAGATGAAGCTGGAAAATGACACTTCAGCAGGTAATCTTGTAGACCTACTCCCTATCGAAGTACAAACACGTGACTTCGATCTATCATTCCTAGACAACTTGAGCGAAGCACGTCCGCGTCTTCTTGTTCAAGCTGATCAGCTAGAAGAATTCAAAGCAAAAGTGAAAGCTGATGAAGCTCACTGCATGTTTGATGACTTCTACAACAACTCTACAGTTAAGTTCCTTGAGACGGCTCCTTTCGAAGAGCCTCAAGCGTACCCAGCTGAGACGGTAGGTAAAGCTTCTTTATGGCGTCCTTACTGGCGTCAAATGTACGTTGATTGCCAAATGGCATTGAACGCGACACGTAACCTAGCAATTGCTGGTGTTGTAAAAGAAGACGAAGAGCTAATTGCTAAAGCAAAAGCTTGGACTCTAAAACTGTCTACGTACGATCCAGAAGGTGTAACTTCTCGTGGCTACAACGATGAAGCAGCTTTCCGTGTAATCGCAGCAATGGCTTGGGGTTACGACTGGCTACACGGCTACTTCACTGACGAAGAGCGTCAACAAGTTCAAGATGCTTTGATTGAACGTCTAGACGAAATCATGCACCACCTGAAAGTAACGGTTGATCTACTGAACAACCCACTAAACAGCCACGGTGTTCGTTCTATCTCTTCTGCTATCATCCCTACGTGTATCGCGCTTTACCACGATCACCCGAAAGCAGGTGAGTACATCGCATACGCGCTAGAATACTACGCAGTACACTACCCACCATGGGGCGGTGTAGACGGCGGTTGGGCTGAAGGTCCTGACTACTGGAACACGCAAACTGCATTCCTAGGCGAAGCATTCGACCTATTGAAAGCATACTGTGGCGTAGACATGTTTAACAAAACATTCTACGAAAACACAGGTGATTTCCCGCTTTACTGTATGCCTGTTCACTCTAAGCGCGCGAGCTTCTGTGACCAATCTTCAATCGGTGACTTCCCTGGTCTAAAACTGGCTTACAACATCAAGCACTACGCTGGTGTTAACCAGAAGCCTGAGTACGTTTGGTACTACAACCAACTGAAAGGCCGTGACACTGAAGCGCACACTAAATTCTACAACTTCGGTTGGTGGGACTTTGGTTACGACGATCTTCGTTTCAACTTCCTTTGGGATGCACCTGAAGAGAAAGCACCATCGAATGATCCACTGTTGAAAGTATTCCCAATTACTGGTTGGGCTGCATTCCACAATAAGATGACTGAGCGTGATAACCACATCCACATGGTATTCAAGTGTTCACCATTTGGCTCTATCTCTCACTCTCACGGTGACCAAAACGCGTTCACACTGCACGCATTTGGTGAGACTCTGGCAGCAATCACTGGTTACTACGGTGGTTTCGGTGTTGACATGCACACTAAGTGGCGTCGTCAAACGTTCTCTAAGAACCTTCCTCTATTCGGTGGTAAAGGTCAGTACGGTGAGAACAAAAACACTGGCTACGAAGGTCACCAAGATCGTTTCTGTATTGAAGCGGGCGGCAACATCACTGATTTCGACACTGAATCTGAAATCAAGATGGTTGAAGGTGATGCAACAGCATCTTACAAGTACTTCGTTCCTGAAATCGAATCTTACAAGCGTAAGATCTGGTTCGTGAAAGGTAAAGTATTTGTAATGCAAGACAAGGCTGAGCTTTCTGAAGAGAAAGACATGACTTGGCTAATGCACACTACGTTTGCTAACGCAGTAGCTGAGAAAGCATTCACTATCCGTGGCGAAGTTGCGCACCTAGATGTGAACTTCATCAACGAATCTGCTGACAACATCACTTCTGTGAAGAACGTTGAAGGCTTCGGTGAAGTTGACCCATACGAGTACAAAGATCTTGAAATCCACCGTCACGTTGAAGTGGAATTCAAGCCTTCTAAAGAGCACAACATCCTAACGCTTCTTGTTCCAAACAAGAACGAAGGCGAGCAAGTTGAAGTGTCTCACAAGCTTGTAGGTAACACGCTAGAGCTAACTGTTGATGGCGAAACAGTAACAATTGAACTGTAATTTGCTTAATTAACAAAAGCTAGATATTGAAAACTCCGAGCATTACGCTCGGAGTTTTTTTTCTTGAAGAAAAGGTAAAGCTCATCCAATTGAAAGAAAATCCCTTTAGATAGAAAGTCCTATACTCCCCTCTACTAAAGTAGATTATCCGATCACCAGATCATCCAAACCGCAAAACAAACCGCAAAACAGTTCTCTTGACTGCCAGCGTAGCTATCGAAGTCCATAAGAGACGATAAGAAGTTATAGAGAGTCGATACCCACTAGATCATTGAATCTGGTTGGAGTGGGTTAGCTGGGCTGAGTTGGTTGGAGAGCCCTCGAAATAGCGCGTACCTGATACTGTGCTCACCATTGTGCAAAATGAAAATGTACCCAAGCTGTATACCAACTCGCTAAGTGTTCATAAACTAGCGAAGTAATCACAAACTAGCTAGGTAAACAAAGTGGTTAAGTCAGGCTATGTGAGAGGGCGGTGGAACTAACCGCTCACCTTACTCGATCTGTTCAACAAGGTTTTACCCTATTATTTATATGACAGTTTGAGTCACAGACAGAAAATTAGTAATCAGTGAACTATAAATAGAGATGGGCACAACGTGTTCTGATTAATGGTATGACATATTAAGTATGTAATTTCGCCAACAGACGTTTTTTTGATCCGTTACATAGTTCCCGTAAATATAAAAAGTAAGCTATATTTACCCGTAAATACTATCACCGTCACAATTTGTGTCTAACCATTGAATGAATAAGTAAAAACTATTGCGTAACGAGAGAGACGTAGTTATTATAATGACAATTCATCATACAATACTATATTTGGAGTTTGAACATGACTAAACCTGTAATCGGTTTCATTGGCCTAGGTCTTATGGGCGGCAACATGGTTGAAAACCTACAAAAGCGCGGCTACCACGTAAACGTAATGGATCTAAGCGCTGAAGCTGTTGCTCGCGTTACAGATCGTGGTAACGCGACTGCATTCACTTCTGCTAAAGAACTAGCTGCTGCAAGTGACATCGTTCAATTCTGTCTTACAACTTCAGCTGTTGTTGAAAAAATTGTTTACGGCGAAGACGGTGTTCTAGCTGGTATCAAAGAAGGCGCAGTACTAGTAGACTTCGGTACTTCTATCCCTGCTTCTACTAAGAAAATCGGCGCAGCTCTTGCTGAAAAAGGCGCGGGCATGATCGACGCACCTCTAGGTCGTACTCCTGCACACGCTAAAGATGGCCTTCTGAACATCATGGCTGCTGGCGACATGGAAACTTTCAACAAAGTTAAACCTGTTCTTGAAGAGCAAGGCGAAAACGTATTCCACCTAGGCGCTCTAGGTTCTGGTCACGTTACTAAGCTTGTAAACAACTTCATGGGTATGACGACTGTTGCAACTATGTCTCAAGCTTTCGCTGTTGCTCAACGCGCTGGTGTTGATGGCCAACAACTGTTTGACATCATGTCTGCAGGTCCATCTAACTCTCCGTTCATGCAGTTCTGTAAGTTCTACGCTGTAGACGGCGAAGAGAAGCTAGGTTTCTCAATTGCTAACGCAAACAAAGACCTTGGTTACTTCCTTGCTCTTTGTGAAGAGCTAGGTACTGAGTCTCTAATCGCTCAAGGTACTGCGACTAGCCTACAAGCTGCTGTTGACGCAGGCATGGGTAACAACGACGTACCAGTAATCTTTGACTACTTCACTAAACTAGAGAAGTAATCTAAGTACGGCCTCGCAGGGTATCGCTTGTCTTCTAGATAGCGATGCCTCGCGAGGTTCGTTTTTATCTGCAATCGTTAATTTTCCACCTGCAAAAGCCAATCAGTAAACACAACTTCTCCGCTACATCCTATTTGTCACACAATCCCACTTTCGCTCTATAACTCATTGACTCATACGAGCATAGCTACTCATCAAACTCGCTGTCATCTACTGTAGTCGTTTCAACTTTTGTCGTCTTTTCAACTTTGCTTCTCTGTAAATCGCTTCCTATCACCTTCTGCTCTTTTTTTATGCGATTGATGGCTTTTTCTACGATTAATAGCTTTTTCTGCAATTAACAGCTTTGTATGCCTAAAAAGTAAAAAAAACCCACACAGCTGGTGACTATGTGGGCATGTTCGGGCGAGCCGTCTGAAAAAACAAATGAACAATAACAAGTGTGATAACGTTTAACGAAGTCCCCCGATAGTTTCTACATAAACGAAATAAATAATAGCAAAGAGTAGTGTTTGAATTACCACTTAGAATTGAACAAAAGCATTCAGAAAGAACTTAAGTTATGATTCAAAAAGACTATACAATAAAGCTTATTGTATTACAAATAAACTTGGTGCTTAAATGCGTTGACTGAATAATTAGCTGCAATATCTATGATCTTGATCATGATTTTGCTCTGGTTAGCGGGTTAGAAGAACAGGTTAGACTCAGAAATAGCGATTCACTGCTTTGAATCTCAGCGACGGTATAAATAAATGAATTTATCGAATATTCATCGTGCTTGCCTAATTGTGATCAAGGTCTACATTCATACACATCACATATATCGCAGTCAGTTATTGACCGATTTTAATATAGCCGCGTTGCTCACAGAAGAAGAACTTCATTATCCATACAATATTAATTAAAAGAAAAAGAGTGGTTGTACCTGTGATTCGGTAGGGAGCTTGTTCTCTTTACGTATTTACGTATCTGCGATGACGTAAACATGACCACTTGATTATGATAAAAATAATAGACATAGGTTGTATGGAAAATGAGTTTTATGAATTCAAAGTTGTCTCTAGGGTTTAAGGGAAAATTGATTTTAATGGTGGCGATCGTCAGTTCGAGCGCGTTGGCATTTACCAACTGGTTCACGCTTGACTTGGCTACTGATCAGGTCAACCAAACGATTTATAACGAGATTGATCACTCGCTGACGATAGAAGTTAATCAAATAGAAAGCACCGTTCAGCGCACCATTGATACCGTCAATTCGGTTGCACAAGAGTTCATGAGCTCGCCAGTCCAAGTGCCTATCGAAGCCTTGATGCATTACGCAGCTCAGTTGGGTGGTATTGATAAAGTTGTGGTGGGGTTTGATGATGGTCGCTCTTATATCTCACTCCCTTCTGAGTCCTTTCCGGATGGTGTTGGCATAAAAGAGTTGTACGATCCGACGACTCGCCCTTGGTATCAACACGCCCTTGGTATCAACAGGCGAAATTGAAATCTGGATTGTCGTTTAGTGATCTGTTTTTTACTAAGGCGACTCAAATTCCGATGATCGGGGTGACGTATTCGTATCGAGACCGTGTGATCATGGCAGACATTCGCTTTGACCATCTTGCCACTCAGCTCGAGCAGCTCGACAAAATATACCAAGCGAGAGGGATTATTGTCGATGAGAACGGAATGATCGTTGCGTCAACGATAGAAAATGTCCAACCACAAACCAACATTTCGTCGACTGACTCGCAGATGAATTTAAGCCAAGCAATTTCGCAACACGATCAGTTTATCGAAGGGATTATCGACCCAGAGTTAGCGCTTGAGCAGCTTAATGGTGTGATGTCGAGTGCGCGTATGCTGATCATTGCTTGCGTATTTGGATCGGTGATATTGATGGTTCTACTTCTCAATCGTTTCTACCAACCAATCGTCTCACTTCGTAGCATTGTTCAAGATTTGTCCCAGGGTAACGGCGACTTGACGCAAAGACTGGCTGAAAAGGGCAGTGATGATCTCGGGCATATCGCTAAAGACATCAACCTGTTCATCATTGGCCTACAAAACATGGTCAAAGAGGTTAAATTCAAGAACTCGGATCTCGATACCAAGGTATTGAGTATTCGCGAGGGTTGTAAAGAAACCAACGATGTACTCAAAGTTCATACTGAGGAGACGGGGCAAGTGGTGTCTGCGATTAGCGGGTTATCTGAAGCGTCGAATGAAGTGGAGAAGAATTCTCAATCGGCAGCAGAGGCCGCGAGGGAAGCCGCGATATTCAGCGATGAAACTAAGCAAATTAACACGGTAACTGAAACCTATATCAGCGATCTTGAAAAACAAGTCTGCACCACTTCTGATGATATTCGCTCAATGGCAGACGAAACCCAGAGTATCCAGTCGATCGTATCGGTGATAGGTGGCATTGCTGAGCAAACCAATTTATTGGCACTAAATGCTTCGATCGAGGCTGCACGTGCAGGTGAGCATGGTCGTGGTTTTGCTGTTGTTGCCGATGAGGTTCGTGCGCTGGCTAGCCGTACTCAAATCAGCACCTCTGAAATTGAAGAAGCGCTGTCAGGCTTGCAGTCTAAGTCAGACGGCTTAGTGAAATCGATCGAGTTGACCAAAAGCAATTGTGAGATGACTCGCGCTCAAGTCGCCCAAGCGGTCAGCATGTTGGCGAAACTTACCGAGCAGATGGAAACCGTGAGTCAGTTAAATAATGACATTTCAGGCTCTTCGGTCGAGCAAAACGCGCTGATCCAGAGCATTGCTACCAACATGCATACCATTGAAAGTTTCGTGGAGGCGCTGAACAAGTTAAGCCAAGATCAATTAACTGAATCGGCGGAAATTAAAACGCTCAATGGCAGTGTCAGTGAGTTGATGAGTAGTTTTAAAGTGTAATAAAATCAATATATTGAAATTAAATTGAATCTAGGGCCACTCAATAACGTTAGAGTTTTGAGTGGCCTTTTTACATTGCATTTAGGTTTATTATTTTACTAGATTGCCGATTGTTTTACGTCGTTTGCCGTGTCTCACAGTTTGATAATGACATAATTGACATAAAATAGTACAAATATACATTATCACTTCCCTTTATGGATAAGTGAGTTAAATGTGAATAAGCCAATCTTTATCGTTGCGCTGGCGTCGCTTACGTATGGCTGCGGTGGTAGCAGTTCAACTGACGGTAGCACTCCTCCTGGCAATGAAGACCCAGATACACCTTATGGCGTGGTCGCCCCTTATACGATTGCTAAGTATCAAACTATTCTCTCTAGTTCCGATCTTCAGGTGTCTGATCCTAACGGAGAAGAAGGCAACAAAACCTCTGAAGTGAAAGATGGCAACTTCGATGGCTACATCAGTGAATACTTTTACGCGGATGAAGAGACCGAGAATCTCGTCTTCAAGATGGCAAACTATAAGATGCGCTCAGAAGTCCGTGAAGGTGAAAACTTTGATATCAACGAAGCGGGTGTAAGGCGAAGCCTGTATGCCGAGATCAGCTTACCCGACATCGAGCATGCCATGGCAAACTCTCCTGCCGATCATGATGAAGTGACGCTGCTACAGATACACAATAAAGGAACCGATGTGAGCGGCACAGGGTACATCCCTCATCCACTATTGCGTGTCGTTTGGGAGCAAGAGCGAGCGGGTATTACCGGTCACTACTGGGCGGTGATGAAGAATAATGCCATTGATTGTAGCAGCGCTGACGACTCTTCAGACTGCTACAACACTTCTTATACTCGTTACGATTTAGGCGAGGCCGATCTTGATAGCTTTACTAAGTTTGATTTGAGCGTTTATGAAAATACCCTGTCAATAAAAGTGAACGATGAAGTCAAAGTAGCTCAAGATATCACCTATTGGCAGCACCTATTGAGTTACTTCAAAGCCGGGATCTATAACCAGTTTGAAAATGGTGAAGCGACCGCTTATTTTCAGGCGTTGAGGTATACAAAAACTCAAATGGATGGCGCTAACGACTGGGACATCAATGACTGGAAGTTAACGATTCCTGCCAGCAAAGATACTTGGTATGGCAGTGGCGGCGACAGTGCTGCTGAATTAGAGCCTGCGCGTTGCGAATCGAGCAAAGATCTACTCTCAAACGACAGTGATGTTTACCACAGTAGTATCGGCCTTTCATATTTCGATACCGATCAAGGAAGAATGCACTTTAGAGCCGATATGGGCTATGGCACCTCGACAGCGAATTCTAACTACATCCGCTCCGAATTAAGAGAGCTGTACCAGAGTAATGACCAAGCGGATTGCAGCACCAGTGATGAAGATACCAGTTGGTATTTGGACGACACCAGAACCAACACAACCAGTCACGAGTTAACTGCAAGCTTGCGAATAGAAGATTACCCGAACATCAACGGCCAAGACCCCAAAGTAGTGCTCGGTCAGATCCATGGCTGGAAGATCAAACAAGCATTGGTCAAATTGCTTTGGGAAGGCGAGGGCAAGCCAGTACGAGTGATACTGAATGACGATTTTGAACGCAACAATCAAGATTGCGGCCACTGTGAGCCATTCAGCGTTGAGCTCGGGACTTACACAGCCAGTGAAGAGTGGCGCTATACGATTCGTGCTGATCAAGACGGTATTTATCTTGCGACCCATGACTTAGATGGCACCAACAGGGTATCTCATTCAATCGGTTGGGGAGAGGATTACCAAGATAAAAATGGCGATACCGTTTCTTTGACCTCAGATTGGGCCTCTAACGACATCGCTTTCTACTTCAAAGCGGGGATCTATCCTCAATTTAAGCCAGATAGCGACTATGCTGGTGAGATATTTGATGTGAGTTTTAGCTCTGTGAGAGCAGCCCATTATTAAGCTCGCGGTGCTTAAACACTCGCGCTGCATTAACAAATAAAACCGTAATTAAAAGACCACATCAGTTGTTAACTATGTGGTCTTTTTTCATCTTAAATGTAACAACTTAGGTCGTGTTAATTTAAATAACGAAATCAACGTCGACGGTGAATAGCCACCAAAGATTATCGTCACTTAGGCGAGATGCTGATCCAAAATTTATCTAGTCGCTATTTTATCAATAAGAAATGTGATCCAGTTAATATATGGATAAAGCAGAAAGTGTCACCAGTCTCATTTATTCAATGAAACGTTTTATTTGTATTATAAGATTATGTAAGATTTTTATGTTCTCGCAAACATCCAAATATAAATCACTTAATAACAGGGGTTTGCGGACTTTGATTTCACTGACAAATGCTGTCTTTGTAATATAATAATGGATTTAATATGAAACAAACGATTCTAAAAAGCTTACTTGCTTCTTCTGTCCTACTAGCGGTGGGTTGTGCGAGCACAACACCAACGGTTGAGTTTCCGAACAACAAAGAGACGGGTGAACCTCTACTGACGCCAGTTGCGGCTACAGCTAGCAGCCACGATGGTAACGGCCCAGATTTTCTTCTTGACCAAGATCTTACAACGCGTTGGTCTTCTGCGGGTGACGGCGAGTGGGCAATGCTAGACTACGGCTCAGTACAAGAGTTTGACGCGGTTCAAGCTGCTTTCAGTAAAGGTAATGAGCGTCAGTCTATGTTTGATGTTCAAGTGAGTGTTGACGGTGAAAACTGGACAACGGTACTAAAAGATCAACTAAGCTCAGGCCAAGCTCTTGGTCTAGAACGTTTCCAGTTTGAGCCAGCAGTACAAGCTCGTTACGTGAAATACGTGGGTCACGGCAACACTAAAAACGGTTGGAACAGCTTGACTGAATTGGCGGCGGTTAACTGTAATGTTAACGCTTGTCCAACAAGCCATATCATCACGCCAGCAGTGGTTGCTGCAGAGCAAACAATGATCGCTGAAATGAAAGCAGCAGAAAAAGCAGCGAAAGAAGCGCGCAAAGATCTGCGTACCGGTAACTTTGGCGCACCAGCAGTATACCCTTGTGATACAACCGTAGATTGCCAAACACGTACTGCGCTTCCTGTACCGACTAACCTACCTGAAACACCGCTTGCGGGTAATGCACCAAGCGAAAACTTTGACTTGACTCACTGGTACCTATCTCAACCGTTCGACCATACTAAAAATGGCAAGCCAGATGATGTTTCTGAGTGGAACCTTGCAAACGGTTACCAGCACCCAGAGATATTCTACACTGCTGATGATGGCGGCATGGTCTTCAAATCTTACGTAAAAGGTGTGCGTACCTCTGCAAACACTCAGTATGCTCGTACTGAGCTACGTGAAATGATGCGTCGTGGTGACCAGTCGATCAAAACAAAAGGTGTTAACAAGAACAACTGGGTATTCTCAACGGCTCCAGAAGCTGACTTAAAAGCAGCGGCTGGCATTGATGGCGTAATGGAAGCAACATTGAAGATTGACCATGCAACCACAACGGGCAACGCGAATGAAGTAGGTCGCTTTATCATTGGCCAGATTCACGATGAAAACGATGAGCCAATTCGTTTGTATTACCGTAAACTGCCAAACCAAGCGACTGGTGCGGTTTACTTTGCACATGAAAGTCAAAACGCTACTAAAGAGAACTTCTACTCTCTAGTGGGTGATATGACAGCAGAAGTGGGTGACGATGGTATCGCACTTGGCGAGAAGTTCAGCTACCGCATCGAAGTTAAAGGTCACGATCTGATTGTAACGCTAATGCGAGAAGGTCATGATGACGTACAGCAAGTGGTTGATATGACTGATAGCGGTTACGACGTAGGTGGTAAGTACATGTACTTTAAAGCGGGTGTTTACAACCAAAACATCAGCGGCGACCTAGACGATTACTCGCAAGCAACGTTCTACCAATTAGACGTATCTCACGATCAATACCAAGACTAATTTAAGCGTATAACGTTTAATATTTAAGGTATCGCAATTGCCTCCAATCTTAGGGTTTGGAGGCTTTTTATGCCTGCTATAAAGTCATCATGTTTTGATAAAAAGAATGGGTATCTATCAGTCGAAAAGAATTTATACCAATCTAAGTAAAAATATGATCTAATTGAGGCTGTTACTTCTTCGTGAAAAAAGACGCTATGGACAGCCTC
>NZ_CANLBV010000026.1 GCF_947488985.1 uncultured Vibrio sp. | reverse complement strand
TGTTCTTGGCATGGTATTGGTTATGGTTTTACTTTTGGCGAAGCAAATTATAACTCTTTACCATGCTGTTTAAAAAACACTCACGAAAGATCAACACGCCCTAGTTATTACTGTTTTATCAAATCTACCTTACAGAACCGACCGTTTGCCTTTCATCATGCGCTTGCCTTCACGCTTAATACATTCAGCTAGTGGGTTTTCTGCCATATCGGCACGCCAAATGAATGAAAGCGTACGCTCCATCTCAAGTTCTGGAACATTCAAGGTCACAAGCTGACCTGATTCAACAAACTGCTCGACGTCTAGATAAGGTAAACACGTTAAATATGGGCCGTTTGCTACCAAACTCCTTAAAACAGGAACGTGTTCATACTCTCGCCAAACATCAAGATCACCAATTAAATGATGAATAGAGCTATCAAAAACTTTGCGAGTACCCGAACCGTGTTCGCGTAATACCCACTTCGCTTGCTCTAACTGCGCCAAACTGACACGTTCACGCTTCGCAAACGGATGATGAGCGGATGCAACCACTGTTAAATGGTCCGTACACCACACTTCTTGGTGAACTCGGCTATCGTCACAACGGCCTTCGATAACACCCAAGTCATATTTGTAATCTAATACGCCATCGATAACAGCGTCGGTACTTTGTACTCCGAGTGAGATTCGCATCTCTGGAAAGTTGTTATCAATTATACTGATGAGGTCGGGAACCAAGTGTTCTGCGGGTGTTTGGCTCGCACCTAATTTAAGCTCTCCGCTCAATAAATGCTGCTCATAGAAACCCATTTCAATTTGCTGCGCGTCTTGCAGTAAACGCTTTGCTTTTGGCCTTAGCCACATGCCCCAATGAGTAAGGGCCATTTGCTTGCCCTGCCTTTCAAACAAAGGCCTGCCGAGCATTTTTTCCAACTGTGCAAGAGACATACTTGTCGCTGATTGAGTCAACGCCAACTTGTCTGCTGCAATACTAACACTCCCGGAATCTGCCACTGCATTAAATACCGCGAGTTGCTTTAATGAATAACGCAAAATTCATCCTTAATGCTTTGAATTATTTGTGTCCTGAAGCTCGTTTTTTATCAAGCCGATGCTCAATCGATTTCATTCTACTCGTAACCAAATCTATATCAATAAATTTGATGTGATTTTTAAAAATTATCAATTTTACCTCTAACCCTCAACGCCCTAATCTGGAATGGCAGGACACAACGAGCCCTGCAAAACATTACTGATTAACCATTACGGATTAACCAAGTCATTAACACTAGGAATTACACATGACGGATTGTTTAAGGGGGGGATATGGCAACCAGCACTTCTGAAAATCATCAACTGTTCTCACCAACAGAGATGATGGCGGAAGCAGAGAAGTTTGCATTAAGCAAAGCAAATAAAACCAGCAGCATGACATTGAGTTTGGCAATCATGGCTGGCGCATTCATCGGGCTTGCTTTTCTATTCTACATCACGGTAACCACGGGCAGCGCTGATGCTGGATGGGGGTTGAGTCGCTTAGCCGGCGGTCTTGCATTCAGTATGGGTTTAATCCTGATTGTGATTTGTGGTGGCGAGCTATTTACCAGTTCAGTGCTATCAAGCATCTCATGGGCTAACAAGCAGATTACCTTCACTAAGATGCTGTCTATTTGGGGCAAGGTCTATGTCGGTAACTTTATCGGTGCCATGTTCCTTTTGGCTCTAGTAAGCGCAGCTGGCTTGTATCAATTGGATGGTGGGCAATGGGGTTTAAATGCTCTGAATATTGCTCAACACAAGCTACACCACAGCCCTGTTCAAGCTTTTGCTTTGGGTGTGCTTTGTAACTTATTGGTGTGTTTAGCCATTTGGTTAACGTTCAGCTCTGCTAATGCCATGACCAAAGCCATGATGACCGTATTACCCGTAGCAATGTTCGTTAGCTCAGGCTTTGAGCACTGTGTGGCGAATATGTTCATGGTTCCACTAGGCATAACGATTCAAGCATTCGCACCAGAGAGTTTTTGGCTGCAAATTGGCGCAACACCAGCCCAGTACGCAGACCTAAACATCATGAAATTTGTCACCGCAAACTTGGTGCCAGTAACAATCGGCAACATTGTAGGTGGTTCGGTATTGGTCGGCTTAGCCAATTGGAGCATCTACCGTCGCCCACAACTTAAAGCAGCAAAAATTACTGCAATTACACAAACAACAGAAATTACGTCAGTTAAGGAAATCACTATGAATACAGCAACGACTATCAAGCAAATCATGAACACTCAACCAATTACACTAAGCGTAGAAATGCCTACATCAGTGGCAATTGACTCACTTTTAGACGCTCAACTTGTTAGCGCTCCTGTTTGCGATGTTGAAGGTCGTCTTGTTGGTATCTTCTCTGTTCACGACGTAATGGTTGACCTTTGGTGCCAAGATTACATCCCAACTAAAGGCCAAAAAGTCGTAGACCTAATGAGCCGTGACGTTGTGGCAATCGATGCAAACGACAAGCTAGTTGATGTTGCTGAGTTCCTATGTATCGACAAAGAGCAACTGTACCCTACGACTAGCATGGGCTTCGCAACTCGCCTGACTTCTCTTTCTTTAGAAGAGCGTGCAAAAGCGATGAAGGTGAGCCAACCACATATGCTTCCAGTATTGGAAAACGGTGTGATGGTGGGTGTTCTTACTCGTACTGAGGTGATGCAAGCACTTCGCCCTATCTACGGTGACCGCCTAAACGTGGTTCCAAAAGCGGAACTAGAAACGGCTTAACTGGCTAAGGGTTTAACTTGCAACGGTTTAACTAGGAAGCGTGTAGCTAACGACTGTTTACTAGGAAGTGGTTAGCTAACTAGGACAAGGTTGAACAATTCGGGATTAGTTGTTTGCCTCGAAAATCAGTCATGGCAACGTTGACTGGCTAAAGTAAATGGTGGCTTATACCAATCACAGTAAGTAAGTGATCAAAAATAGCGCAGGAAAAATGCTTGAGAACAAGGCGGGATTTTTCGATAAGTAGTTATTCTACAATCAAAAATTCTAACGCAGTTATCGAGCGTTTTAACAAGCTAGGCTGACCAGTTATTTACTACGATTGGTATTAAAGCGCAACTAAAGGTTTGACACAAAACAGATCGAAACGCGTTACCATTTACCATAATAAAAAGGCGCAAAGTGAATACTTTGCGCCTTTCTCTTTTTCTAACTGTTGCTTTCTAAGTATCTATTTAACTTTTGGTGTTACATAAAAGATTGATACCAGCCAACAATCATCAATAGCTAGATTACTTCTTTACACCTTCAACGTGTAGATCCATATCTACGTAGCTTGAAGCGCCCATTACTGGAATGTTGAAGTCAGCAAGTTCTAGACGAGTTGTACCAACGAAACCAGCACGCTCACCGCCCCATGGGTCTTGACCAGCACCGATGAATTCAGCTTCGATAACGATAGGCTTAGTTACGCCGTGAAGTTTAAGGTCACCCATGACTTCAAGTTTGCCGTCGCCTTTATCAACCACTTTTGTGCTGTTGAATGTTGCGTCGGAGAATTTACCTGCATCAATGAAGTCAGAGCTACGGATGTGCTTGTCACGTTCTGCGTGGTTTGAATCAAGGCTTGTTGTATCAATAGTTACGTTTACTTTTGATGCTTCAACGTTGCTTTCATCAAATGAGAAATCACCTGAGAATGTGTTAAAACGGCCTTGGATAAAGCTGTAACCTAGGTGGCTAACTTTAAAGTTAACTGAAGCATGCGCACCTTTTGTATCAATCACGTAATCAGCGGCGTTCGCAGCGAAAGGCATTGCCATAGCAAATGCTAATCCTGTAGCGATAATTGACTTTTTCATTTTGAAGCTCCTATCATTTTTCGTAGCGTATCGTCTTTGTCGATAACGTGGTGTTTTATTGCTGCTAAGGCATGCACTGAAGCCATAATTATCAGTACCCAAGCAGCGTAATAATGAATCGTTCCTGCGAGATCAGACTGGTTCTCAAACAGTTCACCCAGACTTGGCACGGTAAACCAATTGAACACGTCTATCCCACGGCCATCGGATGTTGAGATCAAATAACCTGAAATAAATAAAACCGCTAAGTTAAGGTACATAAAGCCGTGAGCAACCTTCGCGGCCGCCACTTCATAGCTTTTACCTTCTACTTTAGGTGACGCGGTCACAGACTTCCAAACAAAGCGGATAATGGTCATACCCGCCAAAAGAATGCCTACCGAACGGTGATAGTCTGGCGCGGTTTTATACCACTCGCTGTAGTATGAAAGATCAACCATCCATAGCCCTGCGCCAAATAAGCCAACGATTGTCAATGCTGAAACCCAATGCATTACTCTTGCTAAAAGGTTGTAATTTTTAACGCTGTTTTCCATACATCTCTTCCGAATGTTAACAAGTGGTGCCGTACTGAAAAGCGTACCCCACACCGAGTTCATGCAACATATTATTTACTAAGTTTTACATTGATAACATCATTTCAAATTAAACAAGTTATTCGAATTTTTTGAACAAGTTATTGTTAGATTAAATCGCTTATAAATAAAATTAAATTTCAATTATATTTCAACAATTTGTTCAATTTCATACAGCTCATCGGAGAGGTCCAACATTTTGCGTTCCATGACCTTTTGCGCATCTTGTATCCCCTTGTTGTAATAAACTGCACCAAATTTTTTACTGATGAAGTCAACTAAGAATTCAGTATCAAACTGACCAAGCTCCACATCGAGCTCATCTTGCATGTACTTTTGAAGTGTGTCGCTAAGTTCCGATTTTTGTCTCGAGTCGAGTTCAATGGTCATCAATTTTTCCAAAGATTGGGTAAGTTAAGTCATGTTATTAGCGAAGTCGAATTATGCTAAGTCGCTAGAATTGCACATAATTTAGAATAGAGGCTCGCGCAGCACCAGTACTATCAATCAAAATGCCAGACAATCACTAATTTTGATATCGAGATCAAGAACTGGCACTTTGCTGATAGGTAATAGCCCATTAACTGCCGTATTATTGCCCATCCATAACATAGCCTGTTCGAAACCTAAACCGAAATAAAAGCAAACTTGTATAAGGGGCTTCATTGTTATTAGATCTCGTGATTAAATGCGTTAACCAGTTTCAAGACGATTGCCTAAAACTCTGTGAACACCACTATCCTACCGTACACAATCAAGGTATTAGTGAGCATCACCTAGGCAAAGCTTTTGCACGCCGAATGGAACATACCTTCGTCAGTTTTAATCATGCCAGTAACACCAGCCCACTCGAAATGCTTTGTTCTAGTGACACCCCTCGCCACTTTCGGATCTCATCTGAAATAGGTACCGTTTGGATGATCAGCCACCATATGGTCAGTGCTGGGAAAACCTGTCGTAAAAAGCTGATGCTCGACATTCACAACTGGCAGCAAGAGTATGGATTCGCCATTCAGCCTAATGATCTATTGATTATCGTCTCTGACCATTGGATCAGTCGAAGCAAGAGCAGTGCCGAACTGCTGCATTGGTGGATGGGGGAACTGCCAGATGAGATCAACGAATACAGCCAACAAGGGGTGACGCTAAGAGAAAGCGATTCACAATTTTCTTCCGACTTACACCACAACTTTAAAATTAGCCCATGTTTTATTAAATTTGGTCACCCATTAAAACGTTCAGCTAGTCAGCAATTAGTTCGTAAATACCTGCAACTTTATGCCGTGCTTCAATGGCAGTAAAAATATGGCAACATTTTTTCATTCGATATTAAACGTCAATTTCTAGAGCTCGCTCTCAATATTTTATAAAACCGACCTCATAGTGATTAATTAACGAACTAAAGTAATCTTCAATCAAATCATTGCTTGCTGGATCGTCGAGCATATTTTGAGAGATAGCTATCATTTTGGTTTGAATACAATGCCCAAAGGGCTATAGAACGTTGACCTGCATCCATAAGCTAAGCTTATATCCCCTATTTTTCTCTATTTTTCTCTATTTTTCTCTATTTTAGAGCATCTTACCTTGCATTAGCTTACCTAGGTACAAAAGCACTGTTCAGCCATTTAGTTTGCAACAAGCCCTAGTGAACAATAATTAATTTACCTGACTAATATCAATGTTAATGCTGATTTTTGGTTAAAAATATCCATTTAAGTATTGCGGCCACAAATGAGTTTATTATTAATTGACAATTTAATTACACATGTCAATATCATGACAGCTAAGACAGGTATGTCCGTCAATTAATAAGCCCTTACTACGACTATGATTTTATCAAACAGAAGTGAATTTCTTAGCTGTATATCCATGGATGTCGATATGCAGTTTATTGCTAAATATAAAAACCTAACATTAAGAAGTGTCTATCAACCTATTTTCGATGCATCTATGACTCAAATAGGGGTCGAGGCTTTGGTTCGTATTTCGAATAGCAAAGGTGACATGATTCGCCCGGATAACTTCTTTCATTCCCAACAAACCTCATGCACTGATAAAGTCAATGTAGAGCGACTGAGCCGCGCCATTCACATCCGTAACTTTGCTCAATCGACCGTCCGTCATCTTCAACTTTTTCTAAACATTCTGCCAAAGGTTGGCGAGCAATTTGCCACTGAAAACATCAATGAGAGCTTGCTGGCTCAACGCCTTAATGAACTCAACCTTTCATGTGAGCAGATCGTAATGGAGCTCGTTGAACTGAGCGTGGATAGTAAAGAAAAACTCAAGCTTGCTGCAACGTCGCTTTCCGGTAAAGGCTTCCAAATTGCGGTTGATGATTTCGGCACCCATGCTTCAACAGAAAGGCGTGTACTTCATATCACTCCAGATATCATTAAAGTCGATCGATCCGTTATGCTCAAATTTGAAAATGGCGATACGCAAGATATGGATCTCGCGATGTCACTCGCCCAATCTATACTCGCCAAAACGGTGATTGAAGGTATCGAGACGCAGCAGCAACTCGAACAGATGCAGACTCTGGGTTTTGATATGTTTCAGGGCTACCACCTCGCGATGCCTCAACCCATTGAAGTCGACCTACAATTAGCAGTGGAATCCGCTTAACGCTTTGAATCGAAAAGTTTATCCATAGATCGGTTCTATTTAAGATTAACTGCTATTAAAAATCACAAGCGATTAAACATAAAAACCCCCAAGCAAACCAATGCTTGGGGGTTTTTGGTATTAACTCAATTTTTGGTGTTAACTCAATCTTAGTTATTTATCACTGAGCTAGCGATATATAACGAGCTCAGCGATACACTTTTATAGGTTAACCATCAACATCTTTTTCTGATGATCAAGGTACTCTTCATAGGTTCCTTGGAAGCTCACTAGCTGCTGGTCTTTCACATCAATGATGTGGGTTGCCAGTGAAGATACGAACTCACGGTCATGGCTAACAAAAATAAGCGTACCTGTGTAAATCTTCAATGCATCATTCAGGGCTTGGATCGCTTCCATGTCCATGTGGTTGGTTGGTTCGTCCATAACCAGTACGTTGACGTCTTGCATCATTAGCTTGCCAAACAACAAGCGGTTCTTTTCACCACCAGAACAGTTGCGCGCTTTCTTATTGGCATCGTCAGCAGTAAACAATAGACGACCAAGAATGCCACGAACCATTAGGTCATCGTGCTTCACTGTGCGCCATTGTGAGATCCAGTCAAAGATGCTCAGATCGTTATCAAAGTCCGCCGTACTATCTTGTGGGCAGTAACCTACCGATGCGTTTTCAGACCATTTAACGATACCTTGGTTCTGCTCTAGCTCTTGAACAAGGCAACGCAGCAGTGTAGTTTTACCGACACCGTTCTCACCGATAACGGCAAGACGTGTGCCCGCTTCCAGCAGCAAATTACCACCAGCGAACAGTGTTTCGCCATCAAAGCCGTGACCAAGCTCTTTTAGCTCCAGCGCTTGGCGGTGCAACTTCTTGCCTTCACCAAAATCAATCGATGGGCTCATGCGGCTTGATGATTTAACTTCATCAAGCGAGATCTTATCCATCTTCTTCGCACGAGAACTGGCTTGTTTCGCTTTGGATGCATTTGCCCCAAAACGGTTAACGAAATCTTGCAGCTCGCTAATTTCAGCCGCTTTCTTCGCGTTACTTGCGAGAAGCTGTTCACGGATCAAACCCGATGCTTCTAGGAAGTACTCATAGTTACCCGGGTATACACGTAGCTCACCGTAGTCGATATCGGCCATGTGCGTACACACAGAGTTTAGGAAGTGTCTGTCGTGCGAGATGATGATCATGGTACATTTACGCTGGTTTAGCTCTTCAGCAAGCCAGTTGATCGTGTGAATGTCCAAGTTGTTGGTCGGTTCATCAAGAAGCAGGATTTCTGGGTTAGCAAATAGCGCTTGCGCCAAGAGCACACGCAGCTTCCAGCCTGGTGCCACTTGCTGCATCAAACCGAAGTGATACTCTTCTTCGATACCAGCTTGGATCAAGATATCACCGGCACGGCTTTCTGCTGTGTAGCCGTCCATTTCAGCAAATTCACTTTCAAGCTCCGCAACCTTCATACCATCGTCTTCGCTCATCTCTGGCAAAGAGTAAATACGGTCACGCTCTTGCTTCACTTCCCACAGTTTTTTGTCACCCATGATCACAACATCGATAACGCTGTATTGCTCAAAAGCGAACTGATCTTGGCTCAAAACACCCAGTTTCTCTCCTGGGGTAATGGAAACGTTGCCTGAACTTGGGGCTAAGGCGCCACTTAGAATTTTCATGAACGTTGATTTGCCGCAACCATTGGCACCGATCAAACCATAGCGGTTGCCGTTACCAAATTTAGCAGAGATGTTTTCAAACAGCGGCTCTGCGCCAAATTGCATTGTGATGTTCGCGGTAGATATCAAAGAACTAATTCCTAAGCGTGGACTGATAGATAATGATTAGGTGGATTGAATGACCTAAATTAAGAAATACGAATGTATGGATTAACCATAAAACGAAGCGCGGATTATATAGAGATCGGGATCACATTGTCGAGGTTAAACAGTGAACAAATCGCGAACAATGTAAAATTAGCTCTATTTGGTTGGTTATTAGAGCAATCTTGCTAATTAAGGCAACATTGCTGAAGGGAGCAGCATCAGTGATTAGAGCAATCACAGCACGTCACGGCTCAAGAGTCGTAGCCAATAAAAATCCCCACCAGTTAAACTAGCAGGGACTCTGGTATCAAAAACAGAAGCGTTTAATACGATAAGCAGTACTCATTCAAATCAAGTCAAATGAGTACCAATAAGCACTAAATTATTACCAATAAACGCTAAATTGCTACAAATAATCTATTTGGTGATTTTCGGTTGAATGTACTTTTGGCTTACATCGACAATAGCAATATCTCTAAAGAAACTTCTCCCCAGTAGCAGCGGGAAAGCAAGGTGCGTTCTGTCTGCTAGCGTAAACTCGGTTTTATCTTTTAGATCTCCGATTTGGATATTCGCGACAACCACCGCTCTTCGTTGTTCCTCTTCAGAGCTCGATTGCTTAATATTAACCCAACGCTCTACTGGTAGGCTGATTTCTTTGGTCTCGATACCGTCGTGTTTGATCTTGAATTTGACCCACTCTTTACCGTCACGTTCAAAATCGACAATATCAATCGCACTGATTGAAGAGGTTGTTGCGCCAGTATCGACGCGAGCTTTAAACGTGTCTTCCAAACCCGGTACAAATACCCACTCTTCTCCACCAAGGATCAGTTTGCCATCACTTGTCTGAGTGACTTTTGCAGCGGGTTTTTCGACCGGTGCCGGCTGCACTTCTGGTTCAGCGGGTTTCACTTCTGGCTCTGTTGGCTTCACCTCAGTCGGATTTTCTACCGGTTCCTTAACAACATCTTCTTTAACAGCGTCTTCTTTAGTGACGTCAGTTTTAGGCGAATCATCGACAACGGGTTGCTCGACCTGAGGCTTCGGAGCAGGTTCAACAGGGGCTTGAGTCGTGGTTGAACACGCAAACAGGCCGCCACTTAACATTAGGGTTATAATCGCTTTCCAATTATACATTCCGTCACCTTTTATTTTGATACGTTGGCTATCGCTTGGGCTACGTAAGGAATATGAGATTCCGAAAGGCCTGCAATGTTAATGCGTCCATCACCAACACCGTAGATCCCATACTCTTCACGTAATTGATTCATTTGGGTTTCTTTAAAGCCTAGTACAGTAAACATACCTTTATGGCTTTCAATGAAATCAAATTGTGACGTGTTATAAGTATTTCGCAATTCATCACATAAGCTTTGGCGAAGTTTCAGCAAACGTTGCTGCATTTGACTCAGCTCTTGCTTCCAGGTCGTGGTGAGATCTTGGCTCTGAAGAATGGTCTTAACCAAAGCAGCACCATGATCAGGCGGCATAGTGTAAGTTGAACGAGCAAGCGTCAGAAGCTTACCTTTGGCATTGGCAACGTGTTCGCTGTTCTTGCCAATCACAATCGCTGCCCCCGTTCTTTCACGGTATAGACCGAAGTTTTTCGAGCAAGAGGTTGTAATCAACATCTCCTCGACGTTGTTAGCCATATGTTGAAGACCTTTTGCGTCCTCTTCTAGGCCATCACCAAAGCCTTGGTAGGCAATATCAACAAACGGTAAGAAACCATTTTTCTGCGATAACTTGGTGATTGCTTGCCACGCCTCAAAATCGATATCAGCACCCGTTGGGTTATGGCAACAACCATGAAGTAATACAACGTCTGATGGCCCAGCTTTTGATAGGTCATCCAACATTCTTGTCGTATCAACTTGCTTGGTTTCAGGGCTGAAATACTGGTAGTAACGAACTTTTAAGCCTGCGGCTTCCATAACGGGTTTATGGTTAACGTAGCTTGGGTTTGAGATCCAAACGGTGGTGTCTGGTTGAGACACTTTCATTAAATCGCCAAGCATACGAAGTGCACCGCTCGCGCCCGGTGTTTGAATCGCTGCAACGCGATCCATAGCTGACGTGCCTTTAAGCAGCAACTCAACCATGCTCTGATTAAACTCTTCACAGCCAGCTAGGCCAACATAGGCTTTGGTTTTCTGCGTTTCAACCACAATATCTTGAGCCATTGAAACGGCTTTCATGATAGGGGTTTCGCCTTGGTCGTTCTTATAAACGCCAATGCCTAAGTCGACTTTGTTAGTACGAGTATCGCCACGGTAGGCAACGGAAAGAGATAGAATAGGATCTAATGTTGGTTTTGGTAGATGTGAAAACATGAAACTCACAACCCTTTGAAATTCAAGTAATGAACTCAACTTATCATTTTATTTACAATTTAAGAAATAGAATTTCATCATAGTGCGGATTTTTAGGCGATCCCCCTAGTTGAAGCCTGTGCACCCTGCAGTTCGCGACTCCAGAGCCTTAAAAATTCAAGTGAATGTTGAATCTAGAGAGCTATACAACAAAAAAGCCTCAGTGCTGAGGCTGAGACTAATCATGTGCTTGGTGATGGACAAGATGCGTTTGTCCTACCCCATCACAATTGGAATCGGTGAATAATCTGATTTGAGCTACCACGCCAATCTAACATGGGATCCGCTTTATCCTGCTCAAAACGACCATCGATTAAAGTATCAACGTATTCCAGCACTTGTTTCTGTTTGTCATCCAGCTCATCAAGTTCGTAGCCAGTCCACAGCCAAATATCCTTGCCTTCACATTCTGCTTTAACACGCTGAACGAGCTTAAGCACTTCAGACACATTGGCAGGATGCAAAGGGTCACCACCAGACAACGATAAACCTCGGCGCTTGATTCGCGGATCATTGAGATCGGCGATGATGTGGTCTTGTAGCTCTTGAGTAAATAAGTGCCCTGAATCCAATCTTTGCGTCGACTGGTTATAACACCCACGGCACTGATGTACACAACCCGACACAAACAATGTGCAGCGTGTACCGGGGCCGTTTACTACGTCAATCGGGTGATATTGGTGATAATTCATAGGGCAGTATTGATAACTCGTTATTGCTTAATGTTTGATACTGAAGCCGGTTCTTTATAAAAGCCTAGCCGTTAGTGATTTGTGTTTTGCTCAACCAAACAATGGGTACCGACACTCAGTTCGATGCCCATTTTGTTTATGCTGACCTTTCAGTCACCTAAAGGTGCTTAACGCGACGTTTCACTTCTTCTTGCTTACCGAAGTTAAATGGTCGAGCATCTGGGCTACCAAGGTAACCACAAACGCGGCGTGTTACCGATACCTTAGTCGAGTCATGGTTACCACACTTAGGACAAGTAAAACCTTTGCTAGTACAGTCAAACTCACCGGTGTAACCACACTCGTAACACTCATCGATCGGCGTATTGGTTCCGTAATAAGGGACACGTGTATAACTGTAATCCCATACGTTTTCTAGTGCTTCAATGTTCTTCTGCATGTTCGGGAATTCACCGTAGCAGATGAAGCCACCGCTAGAGATATCAGGATAAGGCATCTCAAAATCAATCTTGTCGTATGGGTTCACTTTCTTCTGAACGTCTAGGTGGAAGCTATTGGTGTAGTAACCACGGTCTGTTACCCCCTCAATCACACCAAACTCTTTAGTATCGATGCTGCAGAAGCGACTACATAAGTTTTCACTTGGTGTCGCGTACAAGCTGAATGCGTAGCCCGTCTCTTTAGTCCAAGATTCCACTTCGCGCTTCATGTACTCGACTAACTCAAGCGCTTTAGTTCGCATTTCAACATCGTCGTAGAGGTGAACGTCAGTACCGTACAGTGCTGTCATGGCTTCGTGGATGCCAATATAGCCTAGAGAAACCGATGCACGACCGTTCTTGAAGATATCTGCGATTGAATCGTCCGCTTTCAAGCGTACACCACAAGCCCCTTCCATATATAGGATAGGTGCAACACGTGCTTTCACGTTTTCGAGACGTGAAATACGTGTCTCTAGGGCACGACGAGCCAATTTTAGTTTTTCATCAAGCAGTTCGTAGAACTTCGCCATATCACGCTGTGCATTGATCGCAATACGTGGCAAGTTCAGGCTAACCACACCTAAGTTATTACGGCCTTCATGGATAAGCTCACCATTTTCTTCATAAGTATTCAAGAAGCTACGGCAACCCATCGGCGTTTTGAATGATCCGGTCACTTCAACAACTTTGTCGTAGTTAAGGATGTCTGGGTACATGCGCTTAGAAGCACACTCAAGTGCTAATTGCTTGATGTCGTAGTTTGGATCTTGCTTCTGGTGGTTAAGGCCATCTTTAATCGCGAACACCAATTTAGGGAATACCGCTGTTTTACGATTCTTACCTAGACCAGCAATGCGGTTTTTTAAGATAGACTGCTGAATCAACTTAGAGCCCCAGCTGTCACCTAGACCAAAACCAAAGGTAACGAATGGTGTTTGACCATTAGCCGTGTGCAGCGTGTTGACTTCGTACTCCAAAGACTGGAATGCGTCGTAACATTCTTTTTCGGTACGTGAGATAGCAAACGCTTCAGGGTTATGAATATCCCACTCTTTTGCAAGCGCGAAATGCTTCTCATAGCTCGCCATCACGTAAGGTTCCAACACTTCATCAATGCGGTTGATCGTGGTGCCACCATAAATGTGGCTCGCGACTTGCGCGATAATCTGTGCAGTAACGGCTGTCGCGGTAGAGATCGACTTCGGTGTGTCGATTTCAGCATTACCCATCTTAAAGCCATGCGTTAACATGCCTTTCAGATCAATAAGCATACAGTTAAACATTGGGAAGAACGGTGCGTAGTCAAGATCGTGGTAATGAATGTCACCACTTTCATGAGCCTGCACGATATCACGCGGCAATATGTGCGTTTTCGCATAGTGCTTAGCGACGATGCCCGCAAGCAAGTCACGCTGAGTTGGGATCACTTTGCCATCTTTATTGGCATTCTCATTGATAAGATCAACATTGCTTTCTTCGATCAAGCCTTCGATTTCACGCGTTAACGCACTTTGCTTCTCACGAGCGATGTCACGGTCATGACGATATTCAATGTAAGCACGAGCCAGTGACTTGTATGGGCCCTGCATAAGCTCGTTCTCGACCATGGTCTGAATTTCAGAGATATGAACTTCATCGTAGTCTTCTAGCTTCAATTCCACTGCCAATGCCACATTCAGGGCATAAATAGCAATTTCCTTATCGGCTTTGTCTGATGCGGCTTCCACTGCAGATTGAATGCGATCTCTACTGAATGGAGCTCTTGAGCCATCACGCTTGATTACGATTGATTTCACCACTTCTCCTTACTCTTAAGGTATTCACAGGTTTATCCACAAACACACTATATAGAGCGACTTTTCGTTTAACTGACACTAGATATTGTGGCGTATTTAACGAGAACCACCAATTCCAAGTGTTGATTTGGATCAATAAAATGCGCACGCTGACTAAGATCAATTCAATATTATTACTCTAGTTCTCAAGACAAAAAGAAACAATGTAACAATAAAAAAACTGCTAAAAACAGTTGAATTTTTGGTAAGTGTTGTAGGATAACGGCTCAACCATATCGACAAACAAAATTAGGGATAGATCGGATGAAACGACTTCAAAAGTGGATGATATTGAGCTTGTTGATCAGTAGCCATGCATTTGCTGAACCTTTGAGCATATCCAGTTGGAATATCGAATGGTTATCCACCAACGAGGCTGTGAATAAATTTTCTTCCAAACGTAACCAAAGCGACTTCGATATGCTGCAAAGGTATTTTCAATCGTTAGATGCCGATGTGGTCGCTTTTCAAGAGGTCGATAGTGTTAAAGCGATGCAACGTGTCGTGGGCCATCAATACAAGATATTGATGTCTGACCGAGCGCTACCCGAAAACAACCATCACCAATTCCCGCAAGTCAACCAATACACAGGGTTTGCGGTACGTAGAGGCATTGCGTTCACCGACTACGCGGACTTTCCCTTAGAAACGAGTGCGAACAGCAAGCTAAGGTTCGCAAGCTATATCGTTGTAGAAACCAATACCAAGCCGATTCATATGCTATCGGTTCATTTAAAGGCGGGATGCAGCGGTGCGTATAAATCGAATCGAGACTGTTCAAGGCTTAAAGAGCAAGCTCAACAGCTTAATCAGTGGATACAGCAAAGAGAACGCAGCGATCAGGACTACATCATACTGGGTGACTTCAACCATAACCTCGCCTATTCAAGAGATTGGATGTGGCAAGACTTAACACAAAATACCGATGCTCAGTTGGCAACAAGAAAAACCCGATCAGATTGCAAGGTACGCTCAAACCGGCACAACCATCGTACACACCAGTTCCGTTCGGTAATTGATCATATTGTGGTGAGCGAATCACTCAACACATCACCGCCCAAACAGCAGGTGTTTGAAACGCAAGATGTACTGGATTATAAACTCAGCGATCATTGCCCTGTATCAACGACCATCAAACAGTAGGTCTTAAATCAAACAATCGGTCTTAGATAAAGGCAGATTCTAGATAACTTCAGACAATAGAAAAGAGTCGATATAGAAAGAGGCTGACTGGCTTTTACTTAAAGCGAGTCAACCTCTCCAATAGTCATATCAAGCCTATCTGATGAGCGATAAGTCGATGGCTAGCAGGTTTTACTGGTGCGACCGGCAAGCCACATCCCCACCACCATGCTCACCATAAACAGCCATATGGTAGGGTTGCCACCACTTAGGCTAGTAACCACAGGACCCGGACAAAAGCCAGCTATCCCCCAACCTAGACCAAAGACTGCTGAACCTAAAATAAGCTTTCGGTCTATCAGCGGGTTATTACTGCTATCCAATGACTCACCATTAATCGCTTTCGCGCGCTTTTTTATCACGAGATGGTAGAAAGGCGCAAACACCAATAACGCACCGCCCATCACAAATGCTAAGCTCACGTCCCAGTTGCCTGTAATGTCTAAAAAGCCAAGTACTTTATTCGGATCGACCATACCGGAGATGATCATACCCGAGCCAAAAAGAAGACCACCTACCAATCCAATAACAACAGTAAATACAGCGTTTTTCATTATGCCCCCAAGCCAATAAAGTGCTTGAGCAAGACAGTTGCCATTGCCCCTCCCATAAACACACAAGTCGCGATAATTGAGCGCTTAGATAAACGCGCCATACCCACAATACCATGACCACTGGTACAGCCATTGGCCATCTTGGTGCCAAAGCCCACCAGCAGCCCAGCAATAATGACCAGTGCAAGATTCATCTCCTCTAATTGAGGTAATTGGTAACCCGTTGGGATCAGTAACCAGCTACTTGCGACCATTCCCACAACAAACGCCAATCGCCAATGCTTTTCAACGTCGGGCTCTGAGCCTTGGCTATCCGTTTTGTTTTCACTGTTATTTGAAGCTAACGGCAATAGTCGGCTAACGATGCCGCTGATCCCCACCACGCGCCCGATCCCCAACATCAGAACAATCGCCGATATGCCTAACAGCATGCCGCCAAAAAATGCATCCCAAGGTATAAAATTAATCACTGAGCTCTCCCATAACAGATTGTCTATTGATTCAGCGTTCTCATTTTAAATTAGAGTTTACTAATAAATGTAATTTAGTCAATACTAATATAATGTCCTTGGGATCGCATTTGTTGTCTGTTACGTGCTTTACTTCTTTTATGCAAAACTTATTCGATAAACTTTATTCGCTTTAACGCGTACTGAAAACTCGCTTAACCTAGTATTGAGTAAGATAGTGGAAATCATCTAACTCTGAATGCAAAACTAATGGACTTAGTCATCACTTTTATTTGGCTTAAAATAGTTTCGAACAGAATTTTTTAAAGGCTTCAATTTGGTTAGGTTATTTCTCAACCATAACAGTTTTTTGAATAGTTCGGATTCACTTGTTGTTAATTCTTGTGGCTGATGGGCCATTATCAAGCGCAACAGATTGTATTGGTTAACTTTTAGTGCAGCGTACCAAATTGGAGAGTAACGAAAACCTCTGAAGGATACTCTCTCAAAGTCAACCATACCCAAGTTACCATCTTCATCAACAATAAAATCACGTAACGGCATTGCATGACGGGAAATACCGTTTGCATTTAATTCATGCACTAACTTTCTCAATTGATAAACCTGTGATTCAGTGAGTGTCTCAGGCCGTTTCCCGCTGAGTCTCGACATGACAATTTGTAATAAATCGTCATTACACTCAGAAACTTGTGGGAAGCCCTTTTTTTCGAGTAGAAGATTGAGTGCTCTCTTTTCTCTTGTATACCGTTGTTGTGAGTTGCGACCTTTCTTGAAAGTTTTTATAACAACATCATCATGAATTTCAACACGCATTTTTGACGTTTCGTAAACGCCATCAATTACCACTTTACTTGATAACAAAGCAGATCTCCCCAAAAAATATCAACTGACTTAAAGGTTACTACCTTATAAATTCAGTTAATAATCTCTTAAGTAGGATACCGTCCTCTGTATTGGTTATTCTAAAGCCCTTACATAAACTGAACCTTAAGCATTAAGTCCAGCGTAATCCCATCTAACGTAATGTTTTCTTTAGTCAGCGATCAGATACGATCGCCAACATTGCGCGCTATCATTAACACTTCATCGGCGGAGTATAAGTTTGAAATCGTGGTCTCGACTTCAGCGCCTAATGCCGACATATACAGCTGTTGTGCAAAATTGTCCGCTCTGGTCGTCACTAACACATGTTTGAGTACTGAACCTTGCTCTGCTAACTGCTTCTTTATTTGCGGAAGAGAGTCAAGGATCAGATTTTTTCCCACCCCTTTTCCCTGAGCACTTGGTAACACAGCAAGTTGCTCTAACTCCAACACGGCTTCGGGTCTAAACCCGCTTTTCTGTACCCAGGTGATATAACCTACGATTTCACCCTCACTTTCTGCCACATAGTTCAGAAAACGCGGTGATGCATTAAAGTTACGTTGTAACCATAGCCTTGAGTTCTTCTGCCGAACAAAAGTTGCTTGATGGACCAAAGGCGCTCCATCGAGATCGGCTTCCGTCATAGCACGAACTTTCATCATGTCGCTATTTTATCTCTGAATTTGGACGCGTTTTACAGTGTAAAATGGCCCTTTCTAAAAGCTCTAAAGCCGATTGATCTACATCCGGTAGCCGAGCATCAGATTGACCGAGAGGTTCAACCCGCTTACCCCATTTTATATGACCTGCACCCCACGTTAATCCCGCACCAAATGCCGCAACAAGGATGTTGGCATTAGGCTTAATAAAACCTTGTTCTAGCGATTCACACAGGGCAATGGGGACGGTGGCTGCCGATGTATTACCGTAATCTTGAATGTTCACAAACGCTTTTTCGCGCTCGATTCCTGCCATATCACACAGGGTTTGAATAATTCGAATATTGGCTTGATGTGGAATGACAACATCAATGTTGTCGGTTGAAATACCAGTGCGGCTCAACACAGTGTGCGCCGCTGCACCCATACCTTTCACCGCGCGCTTGAAGATCTCTTTACCAACGAAATCAAAATCCCAGTAACCGTTATCTGCAGCAAAGCGGTCCATAGAAGTACCAAATTTAGGTACGGCGAGAATGTCACGCCCTTTCGCATCACAACCAATCTGGGCTTCTTGTAAACCAACCTGCTCTTCAGTACGTGAGAGAACCACTGCACCCGCACCATCACCGAAAAGAACAGCGGTGTCACGTTTAGTCCAATCGATAAAGAATGACAAGCGCTCTGCCCCAACAACGATCGCATTACGGTAGTTGCCCGCTTGAATCAATCGGGTTGCCGTTTCTACACCATAAATAAAACCTGTACACGCCGCATTAAGATCAAACGCCGCAGCACTCTTAATGCCTAAATTTTCTTGAACCTTAGATGCAGTATTCGGAATAAGAGAATCTGGACTACACGTGGCTATGATCACCAGATCTATGTCTTCAGCAGTTAGGCCAGCGCACGCCATGGCATGTTTCGCGGCAACCGTCCCAAGTTCGGAGGTATTCACATGGCTGATGCGGCGATTCTTGATTCCAGTACGGGTTTGAATCCATTCATCGGATGTGTCAATAAAAGTACTTAGATCATCATTAGACAGTACGGCTGGTGGTAGACACTTTCCCCAACCCGTTATCTCAGCATAAAATTTTGTCATCATTTACCTGTTTATTGTTTGTTTTTATTTAAGTATCTTATCTTTGTTTTAAACAGTATAAGCGCTCGGCGCTCGATCCGTAAATCGTGTAAGACGCAGAGTCTTAATAAAAAGAGAAAGTCATGTCAACATTCAACACACGCTGCCCTTCTTGTCATGGGGTAAACCGAGTTCCTTCACAACGAATTTCAGAAAACCCAACCTGTGGCAAGTGTAAAGCGGCATTGCTCGATGGTGCTCCTATTGAAGGCACCACACTTAATTTCCAGTCAATTTTAAACAGCTCACAACCTGTGGTTGTCGATTTCTGGGCAACATGGTGTAACCCATGCGTGGGCTTCGCACCTGTGTTCAGCGATGTAGCAAAAGAGCGTTCAGGGGATGTGCGATTCGTAAAGATTGATACCGAAGCTCAACAACAACTTGCGGCTATGTACCAAATCAGAAGTATTCCTACTGTGATGGTATTTAAAAATGGTAAACGTATCGACACGATTAACGGTGCTTTACCAAAATCTCAATTTGATCAATGGCTTAATCAAGCTCTTCTCAAGTAGCTATCTGTTTTGGTCATCAGCTCTGATCCAAAAGCGTCAAACTTTGGTCAAATAGAGACAAGCACTGCCTTTATTTTGCGAATCGGTCGTTTTTTCTGTATTGGCTGGGTGACAGACCGAAATGCTTTTTGAATCGATGCGAGAAGTTATAGGGATCTTTGTAGCCTAAGCGATTCGCTATCATGGACACCGACCAATCTTGGGATTTCAACAAGCTGGTCGCTTTGTCCATTCTAAGCTGGATCAATTTACTTCGGGGAGAGACATTAAACAGAGATTTGGTCACTCGATTTAGCTGCTCTTCGCTGATAAACACTCGTTCAGCCATGCCTGCTACTGTCCACGCTAAATGCAGACTGCTTTCGATTTCGTTGTATAACGCCTGAACACGTGCCGTGGTGCTAGTCGATTTAGGTTCAAACCCTGTTAACGTGCGAATGATTTCACTCATCAGTAGTTTTCGATAACTGGCCCTGCCGCCAATTTCAAAGTGAACCAAGTTCATTAGTGACCAGATTTGTTCGCACTCGCTAAAAGGGACAATGCTCTGACCCAAGCTCGCGATATGTTGCCACTGTGGGGTATCAGGCGTCAGCATCCACGCCATTTTCCAATAGTTGTATTGAGGATCTAATTCAAAGCGAAATGGGGTTCCAGCAGGAAGAACCACCAGCGTGTATGGCGTAATCGCTTGTACTGAGGTTGCGGTGGTTAGGATTCCGCCCCCTTCTTGTGTAAAAATCAACGTATGAACATTTACAGATTCACGTTCAACCCAATACGCGTCATGCAGCTTTGCCATACCGCCCATGTAGACACCACAGTTTTTCATTTCCGGGATATCTTCAACGGTCAAAAAACGTTCTTTACATTGTTCCGCGAGAAAAACATCATCTTGCCACGTTGATTTTGGTCTCAATGAATCAATGACGGATTTGCACAGGTTTTGTTGTTTTTTAAACATGTTGTTACTTCGCTCAAATCACTATAGTTCTGCCATAAATCGGAGAGCTTATGACAACTAACATCAACCCTAACTCATCTATGAATAACAAGCCAGAGAGCATCTTACTTCGTATTGTTAAACTTGGTTTGCCTGTTGCTTTGCAAAGTGCGCTGGTTGCTATTCTTGCCCTTGCTGACGTATTAATGGTCAGTGACTTCGGTATGGAAGCAGCTGCCGCTGTGGGAATTGCATCAAAATGGCACTTCGTTGCTATTATGATTATGGCAGGGTTGGCCTCAGCAAACGGAACATTAGTCGCTCAATATTGGGGAAAGAACGACCGCAAAAGCGCGCGCACAGTATCGTCTATCGCGATGGTATTTGGCTTAAAAGTTCTGCTGCCTGTGACTGCAATCATCACTCTTGGTTCTCAGTTTTTAATGATGTTGCAAACCAGCGATCAAGCCGTGATTGAACTTGGCGCAACTTACCTTTGGTATGGATTCCCTGTTCTGCTGCTGACTCATATTGTCGTCGTGGTAGAAGCAAGCATGCGCTCATCAGGTGACACCGTAACTCCGTTATTGCTTGGTGCGGTGACGATTGCCCTTAACATCGCACTTAACTTCGTACTCATTAAAGGTGCCTTCGGTATTCCAGCAATGGGTGTTGCAGGTGCGGCATTGGCAACAACTTTGGCGCGCTTGATTCAAGTGGGCTTGATGTATGGCTACATGCGTATGCGTAAACATTGGTTATTGACCACGCCTAGCTCACCACATCGTCCGTCATTGTGGTTGTCTTACCGTCGTATTGCTTTGCCACTCACCATGAATGCCGTGTTATGGGCAATGGGTACCATGGCGTACCAAATGATCTTCGGTCACATGGGCACAACGGAACTTGCCGTGTTCTCTATGCTCGCGCCGTTTGAGTCGTTGTGTTACTCGATTTTCTTTGGTATTTCGGTGGCATGTTCAGTGTTGCTTGGTCATTCATTAGGCCGTGATGAGTTTGATGACGCAATGAGTATGGGGCTGACCTTCATTAAAGCCGTCGTTGGATTTGGCGCGGTTGTTGGATTGCTACTGTTTATGGGCAAAGAGCATGCTCTTACATGGCTTAACCTTTCTGCAGATGCACTCTACCCACTCGCTTCACCTGCAATGACCATTATGTGTTTTGCTGTGGTGATTCGTATGCTGAATATGGTGATCATCAACGGTATTATTCGCGCTGGTGGCGATAATGCGTTCTGCCTGCGTATGGATTTCATCGCGATGTGGATGGTCGGTATTCCAGTATGTGTTTACGGCGCGTTTGTCGCTGGATGGGATTTCAAATACATCTATGGTTTGATGTTGGTAGAAGAAGTGGTGAAACTGGCAATTTGTTCACACCGTTATTTGAGCAGACGCTGGATCAACAACTTAACCGTGACCTATGAAGAGCCACAGGCGGCTTAAGTTACAGTGACCTAGCTAAATTCAAGCTTAGATAGAAACATACCTACATCAAAAAAGGTCTGAGAAATCAGACCTTTTTCGTTTGTTTAGTAATTACTTTAAAGTGCCAGTTATTTCTTATTCATGCGGATATGTCGATTCGACACATTTGGCAGTAGCTTTTCAGGTACTTTTCTTTTTTCATGAATGATATGCCGAATCGCTAAAATAGGATGTTTAAGTAACATTCTTGGTCCCGCATAGCGCATCACTACACGCATTTGCTCTTTCGGGTCAGGTTTATAGCAATGAATCGGACACTGATTACAGGTCGGTTTTGCTTCGCCATAAGGGCACCTATCCAATCGTGTTTTGGCATAACGCAACAGTTGCTCACACTCTTCACATAACGCGTTATTCTGACGAACTTCTCTGTGGTGATCTTTGCAATAGATGTGCACCATCGCAATAACGGTTTTGTACTCCATTGCAAGCTCGCCTTGTAGAATATAGTCTTGCGGAGTGTCATTATATTGGAACATGATTAATTACCCAGATAAACCCGTTGGAAAGTAACGTACGACAGTAAGTCATGCACTGGTCTCAATAATGCTTTAACGTAATACCGCGATAACGCAATTATGTAGCAATACGAGACTGGTCACATCTTACCAGAGGCGTTGATTACCATAGGATGATTGATATCAGTATTTTGATATTTCCCGACTAATGCCATTCAAATATTGAGTTCTAGGCCTAAAATGATTATCCTCCACCGCCTAAACTAAATACAAGGCTATGCATCAATGAACCGTAAGAAGAAAATCAATCAAATTCTAAAAAAGAAGCAGAAACAAGCGAATTCAAAAATGCATAGTAGTAACAAGCCTCGCTACATTTCTAAAGCTGAACGCGCAAAAATGGAAGCGGAAGAGCAAGCAAAAGCGGCTCAAGAGCAAACAGAAGGCGCTGCTGAAATGAACGTCGATAGTCAAGAAACGGCAGTTGAATCTGAGCAAAAGCCAACAGCTGAGTAAGCACTTTACTCTATATCTCTTTGGCCAAAGACTCCGCCCAGAGCCAACGGACAAGCACTAAAAAGCAGCCTAAATAGAGGCTGCTTTTTTGATCGCGCTATTTATTCTCTCGCGAGTTAGTCCGTCAAAACGCTACCTCTTAAACGCTAACCCTTAAACGGCCTCACTTCCCAGCGTGTAAACGGCGTTTGTGTGGTAATGCCTGAACTTCCCCAACGGTCAACGGAATCGACCACGAGGATTCGGTCGTTAGGCACTAAAGACTTAATCAAATTGCTTGGCTTTTTCGCGGTCACTAACCATAGTACGTCATCTTGTAAAAAGATTGCTTTAAGTTTGGCTTTGTCTTGCTCTGTCCATTCCAGTTCCGCTTTAAACATCCGTGCTTCAACAAACAGTTGACTACCAGAAGCAAAGTCTTCCAAGCTTTGTGAAAGCAACAAAACAGAATCAACTTCGTTATCCAATAAAACCGCTTGTTGCTGGCTAATCAGTTCACGTACCTGCAATGTGACACGTTGCAGGTTGCTATCGATAGTGTCAGCATGTGCTGGCCACAATCGTTTAAAGTCATCAACGACAATGGCTGCCATGCGCGTTAAGTTGGTTGGGTTTAACCACGCGTATTTAGACACCTCACCATTGGCTAAAGTCAGCGCCGCCACGCCTTGCGCACGCGGTGTGATCGCTTGCGCTGCGTCAACCTCAACCAATCGGACGTTGCCTTGCCGAGCGTAAATAAAGGTTGGATCATCTTGCCAGATGGGCGACAAGGTTACGGCTACCGTCGCCTTTTGACCCGACTTCAACACCTTTCCTGCACCTTTAGTGGCAAACCAATTCGGCAGCCTACCAATACCGTAGCGTTTTGGAGGTAGGTACTCTGTTGTAATGTCGGTGCCTTGGGTTAGCTCTGTCGCCAATGCATAAGTCACGGGTGTACTGGTGAGGATATCCTCAGCATGGGTATTAACAGACACCATTGAGCCACCTAGCAACAACATACTGCCAAATGCACTCATTTGAATCGTTGCTTTGACTGAACTTAAGAGACGATGGATTAAACAAGTCATGACTATGCCTTTTTTACAATTCTATATAGCGTTGCCGCAAGGAAAAATGTCGCAGAAACGATGATGATTGAAGCACCCGATGGCACGGGCAATTTGAGCTCCATAGGCAGTATTGTGCCAACTAAGCAGGCGATGGTTGCCAACAGTGCAGACAATAAAACAAAGCTGCCCATTCGCTTGGTCAGCAATCGAGCCGTCGCCCCTGGGATCAGCAACAATGCTCCAACCAAAACCGCTCCGACAATCTTCACCGCAGCTATCGTCACTAAAGTGATCATCATGACGAACAAGTAGTCGTAGAAGCAGGTGTTATACCCACGCACTTTGGCAATATCAGGGCTGATACAAGTTAGAAGAATACGATTGAATGTTGGTATCAAGAATAAAATGATCAATGCACAACTGACTGCGAGAATCGCTAAGTCTTGGTCGGTCACGGTGAGAATCGAGCCAAACAGGACGTTTTCCAGCATGTGGATATTGATCTTACGTGCGACGTACATCAGCAATACCGCACCGACCGCTAACGCCAGCGCAAGAAAAACACCGACCAAGGTATCGTATGGCACATTAGTTCTGTTTCTTACAAAATGAAGAAGCAGCGCGAAGATCATACAAAAGCTAAACAGGCCAATAATTGGGTTTTCTGGCGGCTCACCAAGCAACACACCAATGGCAATACCGGTTAGCGCCGCGTGACCGACCGCTTCGGAGAAAAATGCCAAACGCTTGGCAATCACTAAGGTGCCAAGCCCACCTAATAATGGGCCAAGCAATAGAGCGGCGCCAAGGCATTGACCATGAAGGCATACATGAAACTGTCGGATAACCAGCCCGCCTCAACTCCACTGAGAGCAAGGTGTCGTAACCATTCCATTACGCTACCTCCTTCGATTGAGCCAAGGTAGCACCGCTGCTGTAATGCTGGAATAATCGCTCGATTTTACTTGGATGCAGCACTTGCTGATGAGGGCCGCTTTCAACCAACAATCGATTGACAACGTGTACGTTTGCGTCGAGTCGACGTACGGCGGTGACATCATGATGAACCGCAACAATGGTACGGCCTTCATCGACACATTCACCAATCAGCGATTCAAGATAACGAACGCCCTGCTCGTCCATACCTGTGGTGGGTTCGTCCAACACCAATAAACTTGGGTTATCCAATAAAGCTTGAGCAAACAGCACGCGTTGCTGTTCACCACCTGATAACTGCCCCATACGACGGTCGCTACGAGTCGCCATCCCCACGCGATCAAGTTGTGCTAATGCCAGATCCAACTGCTTGGATTTACGACGCCAAAATAGCGGAGTTCGAGTTTGGTTAAGCAGAACGAAGTCCATCACCGTTAGAGGTAAGCTCGACTCGAACGCCGCTTTTTGCGGAACATACCCAATACTTGGCTTATCTGGCCACTGAATATTGATTTGACCTGAAAACGGAGTAAGACCAAGCACCGAGCGCAACAGCGATGTTTTACCACCACCATTTGGTCCCATGATCACATGACACTGACCAGCTTGAAGCTCAAGTGAGATATCATCAAGGATAACGTTATTGCCGTATTGCAGACCAAGTTGATGGATTGAAATCGATGGGCCTAGCATTATGCATTCCCGCTTTGAGCTTGATTATCCGCAGCAAATTTCATCGCTTCAATCAAGGTTTCTAGGTTGCTCTTCATCTCAACTTCAACTTTGTCGTCTTGATATTCACCGTGCGTCATGTGTGAAAAACGGTAAAGCTGTACGCCAGTTTCCGCTTCAATGGTATCGACGAAACGGTTTGGCATGTTCAGCTCGTAAAACAGCACATCAATGTCTGAGGCGCGGATCTTTTCTATCGTTTCTTTTAACTGGCTAGCACTTGGCTCGACACCGTGTGCAGGCTCAATCACTGCTGCTACATCAACGCCGAACTCTTGCAGAATATAACCATACGCGTTATGAGTAGTCGCGACCTTCATGCCTGATGTATCAAGCTCGCCAAGTGACAACATCGCGTCACGCTTCATAAAGCGAAATTGCTTAGCGTATTGACGGGCATTTTTACGATAATAAACCGCGTTATCTGGGTCGAGCTTCGAGACTTCGCTCGCGATGGTGTACACCATTTTGAATGGTTGTAGAAAGCCCTACAAAGGTATGCGGGTTAACGGCACCTTGACCAACAGACTGACCTAACGCAGGCAGCAAAGGCACATCTTTGTTGGCCTTTATCACAACTAAATCATTACGTTGTGCTGCTGAAATCACTTTGAGTGCAAAGTCGTCATGGCCAATGCCGTTGACCACAATAGCGTCCATTTGGCTCAATCGCTTCAAGTCATTCGGCTGTGGTAAATAGTTGTGCGGATTAAAACCTGCATCCACTAAAGGCAGAATATTGACTTTATCACCGACCACGGCTTTTACGTAGCTGTAGTAAGGTTGGAGGGTGATACCTATCGTCAACTTATCGCTGTCAATCTTATATTCTTTTGCCAATGCAATGGGTGCCAATAACACCGCTAATAAGGACATCAACAGAGTCATAATTCGCATAGTAAATCTCTTATTATTTGTGAGCATTTTTGTAAGCCGGATTGTTTCTACGTTTAAGCCAGATAGTTTAATGATAAGAGGCAGCATGCTGGTCAACGACTTCTGACTCGTTCACCACCAGCTTCCAGCCTGCTGATGCCAATGTATTCTCATCAAAATGAGCGGGGGGGTTGGCAAAACCATCCAAGAAAACCCAGATTTCAGGAGAGACGCTGTTCGCGTTCAAAATAAAGGAACCCGCAAAGCTATGTTTATTTACTGGAGCATACTCGCTTGATGTAGCAAATTCACTTGGTGCAGCATGTTCATTTGATATCGAAGGTTCATTTGGTATCGCAAAATAGTAACCACGCTCGTCCAATCGCCAAACATGAGAGCCTTTGCGTTTCCAGCTTGGGTCTTCAACAAATGGGGCGACCCATTGATTTTTTAGTGATGTGACACTTGGCCACTCGCCCTCTGAATCGATACGCAGATCACGAATTTCTTCATGAGCTAAACGCAGCTCTGATAGCATCGCCAAGTTCTCTTGTTTGATATCCGTGACCAATACTTGGTGATCAAGGAGGACTTCAATCTTGGATTCGGCTTGATGAAATGGGATGGCAACGGTGGCAAAACAGAGGATAAAGACAATGATCAGCCCGACCCATTTCCCTTCTCTGCCACCCGTGTCTGCGTGTACACCTTGGATTATCATTTTTCACTTATCTCAACAACATCGACCTCAACCGGAAACTCGTGGCCTGAATCAAACACAAGGTAAAAGTCAGTATCAGGGTTAGCAAATTCAACAATAGATCGCTTATCAGTCATCTCTTTTACAATCAAGTTATCGTCGTAGTCGTACATATCAACCGCATAATCGACCGCTTTGCTCCCATCGGAGTAACCAGCTTCACAGGCCACCGTTTGCCCTTCAAACCAGCAGCTCATCAATGGGAAATGAGCATGCGCAGGTAGCGCAGCGAAACCCAGCGCCAAGCAGGGAGTCAATATCGAATTGAATTTTGTTTTTATCTTCATGATCAGAACCTAGCCACAATGCTTATTCGCAGTCATCAACTGAGCGATAAAGGACTCAAATGAGCCCTCGTGTTGTTAATAAATCAGGGAACTTCCGATAAAACCAATTACTGAAGCAGCGCTTCAAATGTCAGGTGAACGCTCGACATTGCTTTGTCTGCCAACGAGTTATCAACCAGCTCACCTTTGTGACTCGCCTTCATCACATAACGACCTGCAACATCTGGCGTGAAAGTAATTTCGCCATTGTCATCACTCACCACATCAATTTGTTCTTGGTGGTTACGGTAAAGCGTACCATCACGGGTGATGTCAACTTTGACACCCTTTTGAATCTCACCGTTATAGAAGAACTGGAACGTGGCCGGTTCGCCTTCGATGATGTCTGAAGGGTGCGTAATTGGCTTCATTTCAAGGAGTTTACCGTCAATCTTGAATGCAGAATCCGATGGTTTACCTACTGTGATGTAGCTTTCCACTCGGCTAAAGCTCAATAACGTGATTACGTCACGAGATTCGTTTGGCAGCAGAGCATCGCGCTCCGCCTTGTTTGCTCTAAGGCGTTTCATGGTGTCACGAGGGCCTGCTTTATATTGTGTGAAATAAGACGGTACGCCATTGACCGTCACTTTGTGCGTGCCTTCGTCTTCAAAGAAGAAATCGAACATGGAACGGCGCTTGCCGCGAACAACAAAGTTTGGATGTTCACTACGACCATCTGGCATGATCACTTTTGCATTTTCGCTGCCCGCGGGTTTATCAAACACGAACGTACCGTGAGATGCAGTCACGTCGAACGTTAGCCAATCACCGCCTTCTTTAGAAACGGTAAAGTGAGAAGGCAATACCCAGCGAGGGTGAGCGTGTGCCGTTGTGGTTGCCGATAGGCCGAATGCCATGACACTCGTCAGTACTAGCGCCTTGATTTTTTTCTGTTTCATTATGGTCAATTCCATTATTTATCATTGTTTATCGCGCTGCTCAATCCAAGCCTACGATAGCAACCGCCGGGGCTTTCCTTACTTGCAAATCACCCTCACGATTCATTGTATTACTACTTGCGTTACCTATTTAACGATGTAGCTCAGCGTGATTTCACCCGTCTCTTCAGTTGCCGCTAACTCATAAGTGGCATTGGCATCCGTAAGTGATACTTTTTGACGAAGGTAATTTCGACCACCGTGTTCACGCACTACCTCAATATGAACGGTGTATTCACCCTGTTCTAGAGTTTGGCCATCATCACTCTTACCATCCCAAACAAAACGATACTGACCCGCAGGGCGCGTCGCTGAAGTCACTGCATCGACCAGCTCACGATCGTAACGTCCGACCTTGCGCCACCAACTACGGAGATCTTTCAGCCATTCGTCTTTACCGACCCAGAGTTCGATGGTTCTTACCGATTCTCTTTCGCTATTTTCAACCCATACCGCCACATAAGGACGCGCATACATAGAGGTCTCAATTTTCGCTAGCTCAAAGCTCACATCCAGCTTTGCCGTCTCAGGAAGCGGCTGCGCCATCCCGAGGCTTGGTAACAGAGATAAAGCAATAATCGCCTTACTCCAGTTCATTTTTTTCATATTTAGCAACCCTTAAAATCTGCTTAACAAGTCGTAGAATTTGCTTGGCAAGCCTTTAGAAATGCTAAAAGCCTTTAAATCCATTTATCCTTTATTCCACTTCACGCTGATCCGACCGTGCTCGTCAGCGAATATTGAAGAAAAGGTTAAGGTACAGCGACAAAATAGATAGTCAGTGAAATCACCGAGCCAATTACCGTCCATTGACTGGAGGTATTGAGTGTCTTTTTCTTGGGTAAGAGCAAGCAGACGCCGGTAAGGACAAAGAAGATCATCAGTAGCGCAGTGACATCAAGAAACCACTTCCAAACGTCACCGCTATTGCGTCCTTTATGTAGATCGTTCAATAACGCGATGATGCCGTAATGGGTTGTCTCTACTTCTACTGTCTCAGAGGTGACATCGACAAACACCGAGGCGTTATAACCTGGGCCTTTAAAGTCCATCGACACTTCACCGATCAGCAACTCGCCTTCTTCTATCTCGGCATAAATGTCTAATCCAGAGGGCACTCCGGAAAGGTTAGCCTCATCGAAAAGAAACATCTCAAAAGCGGCTTCATCCGCTGTTAAACGGCCGTCTTGGATCATAAATACATGGCTAGGAAGCGTTAACATCAAGTGTTGGATCTTGGGCTGACCTGATTCAAATAGCTCAGGGCGATTTAGGGTGATGCCTGTCACTGAGAAAAAAAGAACAACGAACAGAAGTGCCATTGAAATATAAATATGAAGTCGACGAGCCCAAGACTGAACCACCCTACTTTTTAACAACATACAAACCAATACCTAAGAATTTCATGGCTGGTAATTTAGTTGATAATCATTCGTATTGGCATTCAATTTACATTGTTTACGTTTGCTGAACGGTATCGGGAAATTTACATAACATTACAAGGGAAGTTGTCGAACTGAATGCATATTCTTGCTAACGTGTACCAGAAGCAATTGATAATAAATTCAAATGTCAAAGATAATCAAGCTTACATTGACCGCCTCAATCTAAGAGAGGTGTGGCGGCATGAGACGACATACTGTAGACAAGTGCGCTTTTACTTTAAGGTACTCAAGTCGAGGCGGTTTGTGGCGGGATAATTTTCTTGACCTGAATGAAGTGATGGTTTCTTCGGTTAACGCCGTGTTCTCAAGGAGAGAACTAACAACTGCAACAACTGATTTGAAGATGGCTTACCGGCTTAAAAGGATTTTAAATGCGTATTATCATATTGGCTTTTGTCGTGCTAGCAATAGGCTGTAGCAACAAAATAGCGGGCACTGAAGAGAGAATTCAAGGGTATGTCGGCTCTGATATCACTGACGCACAAGCGTTTTATTTAACCGAGCGCTCACGTCCTATCAGTTTTTGGGCGTCTCGAAACTATGCTTGGATTGAGAGCAAGAAAGTATTAGACAATGGCGATATCTTACATGCCTTTAAAAATCCTTATCGTGACTGCACCATTAACTGGGTGACCGACCAAACTGGCATTATTCTAAGTGCAACGCCTAGTGGATCGATGTGTAGCCCCTAGCGGAGAGTATTCTATAACCCCTTAATCGGCATGAATCGAGTACATAAAAAAGGTGTCATTTGAACGAACAAATGACACCTTTTTGCTGTGTTATTTTCATCACTTTAAGTGATTAAGCATTACCATTATCGCTGACGGTTCTGAGCTGAGTAAGGTATTTAATCCAGCCTTTCGCTTCAGAAGAAGGTTTAATATTGTTGGCACGTTTTGCTTGAGCAAGCGCCTTGTTGAGATCCTTCAACTTATACCATGAGCGTACTTTCGCCAAAGCCACATCGGCCTGCTTGCTCTTGTCTTTCACTTTATCTAAAACAACCAACGCACGGTCATAGTACCCCTGCTGAACCAGTAACTGAGCCACATTCCAATGGTATTGAGTGTCTTTTTTAGACGCTAACGTCCACACATCAATTGCCTTGTCCCACTCTTTCGCTACCTGCCAGTAAGTCGCCTGCTCCGCCAGAAGCTGAACATCACTATTCGCCTCACCTAACTTACTGATTTCTTGTGCTGCGCGTTCTGGGATCCCTTGCTTTGCATACAATTGAGCAAGCAGTCTACGATCTGAATCTTTAAGTTCGATCCCTTGAAGGTCGGCAAGAGCTAAGGTGTTCAAAGCATCTCGATTGCGTTCTAACCTTAACTGAATACCGACCAGTTGACGCCACCAGTTGCCTTTTCCAGGTTGAAGTTCAATTAAACTTTCTAAGGTTGGAATGGAAGGTTTACACTGCTTTAACTGTAACTGCGCGCCCAATTTCAACGATAAAGCAGCCAGCTCAGGTTTGGCGTTAATCTGATCATGATGCTCAATAGCCACTAAGACTTGCGACCAATTTTCGATCTGGTATTCCGCTTGAGCAATTCGCATCCAAAGCGTCTCTTTCTTTTCCACTTCTGGGGCTGTTTTCACCAGCTGGTAATAATGTGGTAGCGCTTTTTCAAACTTTTGATCATTCAATAGCAGGTCAGCAAGCATGCGTTTGGTGATCCAAGCCTGCTCATCGACCAACAAATTGCTATCAACAGCATAAGTAAGTTGCTTGATTGCCTCGCTGGTGTTGCCATCTTGCCAATAAAACACACCCAACATGCGAGAGACGTACGCTTTATCGTAGCCTTTGGAAAGATCCAAATCCGCCAGTAAATCTATCGCCTGCTTAACCTGCTCTTCTTGAGCAAGGTTATGCGCCTTTTGCACGCGAATCGCCGTATATTGGGATAGCTCTTGCGCTTGTGTTATGAGGGGCATCAATAACACGCCCACGAATATCCATAGCTGTTTCATCATTCTGCCAACTTAAACTCTAGTTTCACGGTTTGACCAACCTGAGCAATCGCTTTGCCATCAACGACTTTGGGTTGATATTTCCATTTTTTAAGTGCTCTCATCGCTTCACGTTCAAACATACGACGTGGGGTGGCTTCCGTCACTTGAATATCAATTGGACGTCCCGTCTCGTCGATAGTAAAAGACATAATCACAAAACCTTGCGCGCCCCGTTTAAGGGCATTCGCTGGGTAGCGAGGCTCCACTCGATAGAGCGGCATTGCCTGTTGGTTTGATCCAAAATCAGAAAAGGTCGGCGCGTTAATCGCTAGACCATCGATAGAGGTATTCAAATCCAATGAAGGCAGTGAAGACATCGAATTGAGCGGCGTCACTTCAGCTTGTGATTGAGAGGTTTGTGCTTCCGGTGGCGGCTCTGGCATTTCTGGTTTTTCAGGCAGTGCGCGTTGTCTTCTCTGAACGTCTTGTTCAGCTTCCACCATCACCATATTGAAGCTTAACGTATCGCTGCTTTCTGGCGTGCTTGGATGGCCATTATCCACCATCCAAGCCATAAAAGAGAACAACGCTAAGCCCAATGCGCCCGCGAGCGGTAAAGCAAGAAATAGGCGAATCATTGATTAAGATCCTCCAAGATCATCGCTTTTCAGCAGCCAGCGCTATGTTTTTCACACCCGCACCTTTGGCGGCGTCCATCACTTTAACAACCGTACCGTTGTAAGCATGCTCATCCGCCTGAATCACCAACGAAGCATCGGGTTGTTCCAACAATAAGTGTTCCAGTGTCGCTTCAACACGTTCAACGTCCACCACACGTTTATCAATGAAAATGTCGTTCGCCGAAGTAATTGCCACAAAGATACCGGCATCTTTTTGACTCACCACGTTAGACGCTTGAGGGCGATTCACTTCAACCCCAGATTCACGAACAAATGAACTGGTCACAATGAAGAAAATCAGCATGATGAATACAATATCAAGCATCGAAGTAAGGTCTATTTGAGCCTCTTCGTTTTTAGAATGACGTCGACCGAGTCTCATCGTTGACTCCTTAAAGATTTTTCTAATTTTAATTCTAAACGGCTACATACTTTTGCTAAGCGAGCGTGAACAAACATGCCCGCGAGTGCGGCAACCATGCCTGCCATGGTTGGCAATGTAGCCAACGAGATACCTGAAGCCATCAATTTAGGGTCACTGCTGCCTTGTGTCGCCATGACATCAAACACAGAGATCATACCGGTTACGGTACCTAGCAAACCCAGCATCGGACAAATAGCGACTAACAGCTTAATAAAATTCAAGTTTTGGTTAAGCAAGATACTCGCTTGCCCTAACCAACCTTCACGAATGGCTTTGGCATGCCAAGAAGAGTGATCTTCTCTTTCATTCCATTTCGCTATCCAAGCTTGGCGCTGCTTAGGAAAGTAGAACGCAAGATAAAGTACGCGTTCTACCACAAGCACCCAATACACTAGGACGACAGCCGCTAGCCACCACAGAACGAAACCGCCCTGCTCCATAAAGCTTGATAAAGACAGCAGCCAGTCACTCGTTAACCAACTCGCTGGTAATAGAGAACCCGACAAAATATCCATTACGCAGCAGTTCCAACAGGTGAAACAACAGCGTTTGATTCAACGGTCTTTTCTGCCTGCTCAGCAACAAGACCAATACCTTGCTTCTCAAGAATATTGCGAATGTTTTCTGCTTGAGTGCTAAGAATGTTGTGTGCCAGTAGAAGAGGCATTGCCGCAACCAGACCAAGTACCGTCGTTACAAGCGCCATCGAAATACCACCCGCCATTACTTTAGGGTCGCCATTACCAAACTGTGTGATCACTTGGAATGTTTCGATCATGCCGGTTACTGTACCTAAAAGACCTAACATTGGTGCTAATGCCGCCAATAGTTTAAGCATTGATAGGCCTTTCTCTAAGTGAGTCTGTTCATCAACAACCGCTTCTAAAAGTCGCAATTCTAGCGCTTCAACGGTTTGGTTTTGTTCTTTGTTGTAAACCGCAAGAACACGACCTAGTGGATTATCACCCGCTTGTTCAGGGTTCTTAAGTTGCGCGCGAATTTTCTGACGAGCGATAGCAAGAGAAATACCACGAACTAATGCGATGATCAGGCCAATAGCTAGTAGGCCAAGAATCACTTTACCAACCACACCACCTGCTTGTAGACGGTCGGTTAGGCTTGGCGTAAGTGCTAATTGCTCTAGCATGAAACCGCGAGAAGGATCGACAATTACATTAGATACTTCACCATTCGCTAACGAAGAAAGTGACGTTAACGTTGGACCATTTTGTGGTTGTTTAAGATAAGCGATCGCATCTTCACGCTGAGTGTTCCAGCTAACATAGCCTTGCTCTGTTACAAGACCAATCGAACCTAGTCGGTAAGCGTCAACCTTGTTTGTATTGCCTTCACCATTAATGAATGCAATTTGAGATTTGCTAAGCTCAGAACTCGCTTGAATCTGCTCAACCATGCTCATCCACAAACCAGAGAGTTGTGGCATTGATGGCAGAGATTTAGCATCGATAATTTGATCAACGGTCGCTGTGTGCTCAGAGCGATCAACGCTGTTTACTGTTGAGCTAAGCTCTGCGCCTAGTTCTTTCGCGTTTTGACGAACAACACCGAATAACTCACCAAGGCTACCCGTCTCTAAACGCAGTTTTTCTTCTAAACGAGCAAGCTTGTTTTCGTTGTCGCTGAAGGTTTGAGTAAGAACATCTGTCGCATTTTGAACCGATGTACGTTTCGCTTCAAGCTCCGCTTTGGTGGTTTTAAGTTCTTGTTCAGTCTTTTTGAAGTCAGCTTCACGAACCACGTTGTGAGAAGCTTGAGTACGATTTTCGGACTGGGCTTTATCAACAAGCTGCGCGGTAGTATCCGATGCAGAGAAAGCAGAAAATGAAATGGATGTCATGCAAAGTAATGCTGCTAATGGTTTCAAGTTCATTACTTAACCTCCGCAACAGTTAAAGAAACAGGTAAAGTAATCAAGCTTGGGGCTGCTTGTTGGCCAGCAATATCGTACGCTTTATCTAGCTCTGACTTCATAGAAGAATCAAGTTCTTGCCATTGGGCTTCTGTTTGATTCCAAGCCCAGTATTGGCTGCCATTTAGATTACGAGCAACTAAAGAGATACGACCTAGGTGCAGAACATCTGCCTCAATTGCTTTATCACTCGCCAATGCGACACGACCTTGGTATACACCCAGCTTAATGCCGTAATCCATCTCGATTTGGTATGCCTCTAGGATGCGACGGTATTTCTCAGCATCACTGACGTCAGCACGAGTCATCATTACTTGTAGCTTTTCAACTCTCTCTAGACGCTGTTCTTTCTTAATCGGCACGTCTTGCTCTACCAACTGTTGAAGACCATCAATCATTTGATACATTAATGGCACGACACCTTGACGTGTGTATTTGATTTCTTCGATCTGCTCTTCAATGCTTTGAGCTTCTTGATTTTGGCTCTCGACTAATGCAGCAAGGTGATCGTGATAGATTTCTAAATTTTTCACTTCTTCTTGCAGGCGCTCAATCTCAGCTTTCAGCATTAATGTTGCTTGTGAGCTTTTATCAATCACCTTTTGGCTTGAAGCCGAGGCGTTATTGGTCTGGTTTTGAACAGATTGGGCTTGATCCAAGCTATTTGCCATAGAAGATGTTGCAATCAAACTGATCGCAAGCGCTAGGCTAGATTTTAAAAGATTCATAATGATAGTCATTTACTGTAGAAGAAGGTCAAATGAGTTTTATTGATAAGCCATCTCATTATCATTAAAAGTCACTTACATTACTAGGGATATTTTGCAAAATTACAGAATCAAGAAAGGGAAGGTCGAAACCTCCCCTACTGATATTTAGATTACCAATGCAACCGCACTAACAAATTAGTATTTCACCTGTGACGTTGCCATGTAGTTACACTCTTCGCCGATGACTACATCTTAAAGCATACAGATTGAGAAAAAATTATCTTTTCTTATTTACTACCTTTAAAGCGAGAGCCTTATGTATAAAACTCTCGACAAGTGTGAATTTGTGGTGAATTATTTTGCTTAATTTTGTTTAATTATCAGGATTATCGGTGATTTAGATCACATCTATAATTCCAAGCTCATTTTTTGTTTTTCGATTTGAGCAACCGACTGCTAATCTCCTGCTCACTTTGAAAAGGTATCAAAGTTATAAATAATAAGGAGTGTTCAAAATGAATACCAAGAAACCTATGTCTCTGACTGGTCGAGTAATCCTCGGTATGGTCGTAGGTATATTAACGGGATTTGCCATTCAATCCCTTTTTTCAGACAGCGGATTTGTTAACACCTACATCGTTAACGGACTCTTTGAAGTAGGCGGGCAAATCTTTGTCGCCAGTTTAAAAATGCTTGTTGTGCCCCTAGTCTTCGTTTCACTAGTGTGCGGTACAAGTTCTCTTAAAGACTTATCAACTCTTGGCCGTATGGGTGGCAAAACACTTACACTTTATATCGGTACTACAGCCGTTGCTATCACTCTGGCACTTACTATCGGTAACCTGTTCCAACCTGGAGCTGGTGCGGATCTTACTGCTGCGAGCTCTTTCAAATCAGCGGATGCCCCTTCTTTAGGCCAAGTTATCATCGACATGTTCCCTACCAACCCTATTCAAGCTATGGCTGAAGGTAAGACACTGCAAGTTATCGTATTTGCTGTGTTGTTTGGTATTGCAATCAGTGCGGCGGGTAAACCTGGCGAACGTATCGCTGCCGTGTTCTCTGACTTGAACGAAGTTATCATGAAGCTTGTTGCGCTACTGATGAACCTTGCTCCTTACGGTGTGTTCTTCTTGATGGCGAAACTGTTCTCTGGCCTTGGCTTAGGTGCAATTTGGAACCTAGCAGAATACTTCTTAGTGCTTGCTGGTACCCTGCTGTTGCACGGTTTGGTGACTTACAGTGCGATGCTTAAAGGATTCACAGGTCTTAGTCCGATTACATTCCTCCGTAAGATGGAAGATGCAATCATGTTTGCATTCTCAACGGCCTCTTCGAACGCAACAATTCCAGTAACAATGGAAACGGCTAAAAACCGTATGGGCGTAGACAACAAAGTCGCTTCTTTCACTGTACCACTAGGTGCAACTGTGAACATGGACGGCACTGCAATCATGCAAGGTGTTGCGACTGCATTTATCGCGCAAGCATACAACATCGACCTTTCAATGGGTGACTACCTAATGGTTATCCTAACGGCGACACTGGCGTCTGTTGGTACTGCTGGTGTTCCTGGTGTTGGTCTTGTTATGCTAGCAATGGTATTAAACCAAGTGGGCCTACCGCTTGAAGGTATTGCTCTAATCATGGGTGTTGACCGCCTTCTTGATATGATTCGTACCGCTGTAAACATCACAGGTGATAGTGCCGTATCTATCATCGTTGCTAAGTCTGAAGGCGCTCTAGACGAGTCTCGCTTCAACGACCCTGCAGCAGGTGAGAAAGAAGAAGAAGTTAAGCTAGCTCGCCAACAGGCATAGTCTCGCTTATCTGATGCTCTTATCTTCAAGCTCAGGCGTAATTAATGGCTACGTCTAGCTCATACAAAGCGCATAAAGAAAAACACCACTGCAGATGCGGTGGCGTTTTTTATTGGGTATCGCTTAAGTAGTACAACAGAGTTGGGAAAGTTATCTATTTAGCCTTCTTCTCAATAGAGAAAGCTAATCACCGATTGAGAACATCAAGTTTACTCTCAGTTCCCCACCTTATCTGTTCGCAGCAGTTACATATCCATTCATCGCTTCTTTAACAATCACAAGGCCTAGACCGTAACCACCAGACTGTTTGTCTCGGGCTGATTCTATTCGTGTAAACGGATCGAATATACCTGCAATATTGTATCAGGAATACAATCATCATCATCTTTTACAGATGTGACACATCACGAATCAAACGACGTTGCTTTTCAACCAGAGATTTAATTTCAAAGGTCATATGGTCAAAATCGTGCACAAGCTCGTTGAGTTCTAGTGTGGTAGAGTTTAACTCCGACACCACACATACCTTAATTGGATGACTCTAAAGATTGCCTTTGACGCTCAAACCCCACACGGCGCAAGATCACCTTAATGCGGGCCAGTAGCTCTGGGACATTAAAAGGTTTCGCAATGTATTGATCCGCACCCGCTTGGTAACCATCAAGTATAGAGGCATCGTCATTGAGTGCGGTCAACATCAGAATAGGCGTCGCGAAGCGCTGGCAGATACGTCTTGCGACTTGAATGCCACTTAAGTTGGGGAGCATTACGTCGAGTAACACCAAGTCGACAGGGTTCGATTGAATAAACTCTAAACCCGATTCCCCACAATGAACGGTATTCACATGATACCCTTCACCTTCTAATACCTCAGCCAACAATTCACACAATTGAACATCGTCATCAACAACTAAAACACAAGACATGACACACACCGACAAATGATAACAATTTGCATTCTAATTATCGTTATTGTTAATTTCAACCACAAAATATGCAAATCTCGTTATAGAAGTAGATCCTTTTCAATTGCGACAAATTTGGTTGCCGAATCAATAAGGTTTTGTGCTGTTAAGCCCGGAACCCCATACACCTCGACAGGCTTACCAAAACGCTCCTTGATGCGCTCGACAAGGGTTTCAAAATCCCCATCACCTGATACCAATACAATGGTATCAACGGTCTCGGCAAGCTCTATTGCATCCAACGCAATACCCACATCCCAGTCCCCTTTTGCACTGCCATCACGGCGCTGGATAAAGGGTTTTAACTTCACATCAAAGCCTACACCACGAAGAATATGGTGAAACTGGCGTTGTTTAGGATCTTGACTCGCGATCGCATATGCATTGGCAGCAACAACATTTCGCCCTTCACTCGCCACGTACCAAAACTGGTTATAGTCAAAATTAGAACGATACTTGTCACGTGTTGTGTAGTAAACGTTCTGAACGTCAACCAAAATTGCTATATTTTCCATAAATTCATACCTTTAGATTTTCCGTATACCCTATGCTAATCAATTGTAAAATGCGAGCCGCTTGACTTAATAAAAATGAACCTGTTAGCCGTCTTTATCGTAAAGCTACTATACTTAGGTTAAGTCTATTCAATTTGATCACGGTTTCTGGGTGAATGTTAATTTGCCATTGATCAATGGCAGATAAGAGTAACATTAAGGTCATAGGGTTATTAAAGTGAGGTTGGCCATGAAGATCCATCAATCGTTCGTTATTAACGGCGCTCTCAACGCGACCGCCGCTATCAACACGGCCAAAGAAACCTGCGTGGCTCATGCGACGACAGCTAAGGCTACTATTGCGATCAATTTACCTGATGAGACCAATGTACCTAAAGCATCTAAAGCATCTAAAGCATCTAAAGCATCTAAAGCATCTAAAGCATCTAAAGCAACTAAAGCAACTAAAGCAACGACAGTAGCCAGACGCTCGGCAATGTCAAACAGCAAGGCACCTTGGCTCAAGCTATGTGCGGTTATCAGCTTATTGATAATAAACTTCGTGACAACCCCGGTTTTCGGTTACCCTGCCTACGCTCACTCACAGCCCTTGCCCCACCGTAGTGTTATCTATTTTGCGCCGACCGACGATAAAGTTGTCAAACAGTTTCTCAATGAAGTATTGCTCAATAACTGCCAGCTAGATGAACGAGACGTGGTGACCATGGTCATTGCAGAAAGCGGCTATACCGTCCCGACTTGGCTGGATGAGGAGTTTAACCTCGAAGCAATCACTCGCATTTACGATATCCCTAAAGGATCACACACTGCTGTTTTGATTGGTAAAGATGGAAAAGAGAAGCACCGATGGAGCGGCAAAACAGATTGGAAACAGATCACCAATATCATTGACGAAATGCCGATGCGCCAGCAAGAAATGCAGCGACAAGGCAGTCGCTGCAGCATTTAATAAGTGGTACCTTGATGTTACCTTAGCCAGAGCAAAGCTAAACTTGACCAGCTTTAAACTGGCTCATTAAAACCACGCCAATTTTTCATGCAATTGCGTGACGCTGCCCACGACAATTAAAGCTGGGCTTTGTGCTCGGCTTGCTAGGTTAGCCAAGTCACTTAAACCGCCACGATACACCTTTTGCTCTTGGCGTGTTCCGTTTTCAATAATGGCAATCGGCATATCCGAACGCATACCGTTATCCAATAGATTCTTTTGAATATTCGGGCTCTCTTTAAGCCCCATGTAGAAGACGATGGTGTGGTTATGCTGAGCAAGAGATTGCCAATCGATATCTTCACCATCTTTCTTAAGGTGACCTGTAATAAACTGAACGCTTTGCGCGTGATCACGGTGTGTTAGAGGAATGCCTGCATACGCAGTAGCGCCTGCAGCGGCTGTGATACCAGGGATCACTTCAAACTTAACGTTATTCTCAGCCAGTGTTTCACACTCTTCTCCGCCACGGCCAAAGATAAATGAGTCACCACCTTTGAGGCGCACTACGTGCTTGTTCTCTTGCGCTTTGGTTACCAATACTTGATTGATCTGATCTTGTGGAACGCAGTGATGATCGAGTTTTTTACCTACGTATAGCATCTCGGCGTCTGCATTCGCCATGGCTAAAATATCTTTTGAAACTAAGCGATCGTAAACCAAAACGTCAGCTTGCTGAATCACTCGTGCTGCTTTGACCGTTAATAACTCCGGGTCACCGGGACCCGCTCCGACTAATGAAACAAATCCTTTGTTTGCTACGTTAACATTCGATGGCGATACTTCTGACATACTTTGCTCCGAAAGTTAGCTTGTTATCGTTCAAGCTTAATTCTGTATAGCCGCTCGCAATTCAGTTACGTGGTCGGCTCATATTCCTATTTCTAAGACTACCAGTTGTTGCGGAAAAACTTCACGATTAATTCTAATTAAGATAGAAGTTTATATAACAAAACAATCTATTACGGCCTAATCCACTTATTGCGGCTCACCATATTGGTGGTGGGTTATTGATATTGGTCAGCCACTTGGCTTCAGACTGATGTCTTGCTTTCACAATGTGTCAACCTATTTCAGGATGGGACAATGCGATCAAAAAAGCCTCTAACATTACGCTAGAGGCTAAATCTATTTTTAACGGCTCGCTCTATTCAACGTACCGCCACTAACCGATTGAGTCGATTCTTTTGCACCTAGCGACGGCGCTGTTTTTGCGTGAGTCAGGTAAATAGGAAGACACGCTAACGCTAAGCCACCTACGATGTTACCTAGGATTGTTGGGATAAGGTTGAAGTTCAACCATGTCGCAATACCAAAATCAGCACCCAGAATCATACCTAGTGGGAATAGGAACATGTTTACTACTGTGTGCTCAAAGACTAGCGCGAAGAAGATGAAGATTGGGAACCACATCATCGCCACACGGCCAGGTACCGTACGTGCTGTCATGTTGCCAATTACACCTAGACAAACCATGAGGTTACAGAAAATACCGCGCACGAAACACGTGATCCAGCCGTCCATACCCATATTTTCGAAACCTAAGCTACGAGCGGTAGAGACTGCAATGAACTTTTGAGCAACTGCATCTGGGTCAAGAGAGAAGTTACCCGTTAGCGATACTGCCACGAGAAAAGCCACAAGGAGAGAACCAATCAGGTTACCAAGGCCAACCAGCCCCCAACAACGTAAAATACGCCCCCAAGTAATGCCCGGGCGGTTGTCGAATTTAGCTAAAGGAGCAAGGCCGAAAACGCCAGTTACTAGGTCGTAACCCATAACACTTAGAATAACGAAACCAACTGGGAACACTAGTGCGCCAACAAGACCAATGCCTGTTTGTACCATTGCTGTAATAGCAACAACAACCGCTAGAGAAAGGATGATACCAGCCATAGTGCTTCGAATCAGAAGATCGCGAGTACTTGTTTTAGTTTTCGCTTCACCCACATCAATCATCGTTTGAACGAATTCAGCGGGTTTGTAATCAGGAGACATAATGTTGTCCTTAAAAAGTAAAATTAAAAGTTAAAATTGGATAGGAAAAGGCTCTAGTTGCCGAGTTAAGGCAATATCGAGAACTAGAACCCTTGAACTATCAAATCTTAGTCATCCAAAGATTAAGCCGAGATTTCTACAGCACCTTTGGTAACACGAGCTTTGTACGCTTTGACGTTGAAGTTCTCGTCTTCCATGCACGCACCTGTTGTCAGGTTAAAGCGTTGCTTCTTAAGCGGGCTTGCCACCCAAAGCGCTTCTTTGTGCTCTACAATCAGACCACGTGATAACACGTTAGACTGGAAGTAAGGGTCTGTGTTGCTAATCGCGAATACTTCTTCAGCCATAGTTGGGCGGAAGACTGCTACTTGCTTACCACCAACCAATGCACAAACACCGGTACCTGGAATAATGTCTTCGATCTTACAAACTTTGGTAAATGCCATGATGTCGTCTCCCCTTACACAGTTTCTACGTGAATGATGTCGCCCTGATGTTTTGATGTAATAGCTTCAGGATGTTTCTCAGTGAATGTCGCTGGACGGTGTTGTTCACGGCCATCATCAACAAACACAACGTTTTCATCACGGTCATCAGCATTGATGAAGTGTGCAAAGCGCTTAAGTTGAGCTTCGTCATTGATTGTATCTGTCCATTCACAAGCAAAGTTATCTACTAGGCCAGCAATGTCAGTTTCAAGTTGGTCATTGATGCCAAGCTTGTTGTCTACAATAACTTCACGCAGGTAATCAACACCACCTTCTAGGTTGTCCATCCATACCGAAGTACGTTGTAGCGGAGCAGCCGTGCGGATGTAGAACATCATGAAACGGTCGATGTATTTGATCAGCGTTTCTTGGTCTAGGTCGCTTGCAAGTAAGTCTGCATGACGAGGTTTCATACCACCGTTACCACATACATACATATTCCAACCTGCGTCAGTTGCGATAATACCTAAATCTTTACCTTGAGCTTCAGCACACTCACGAGTACAGCCAGACACACCAAACTTCATCTTATGAGGAGTACGGATGCCTTTGTAACGGTTCTCGATCATCACGCCTAGGCCTACTGAATCTTGAACGCCGTAACGACACCAAGTAGAACCAACACATGTCTTAGCCATACGAAGTGCTTTTGCGTAAGCTTGACCTGTTTCGTAACCTGCAGCGATTAACTTCTTCCAGATAGCTGGTAAGTCATCTTTCTGAGCACCGAATAGACCAATACGTTGTGCACCCGTAATTTTGGTGTATAGGTTGTATTCAGCAGCAACATCAGCAAGAACGCTTAGCGCTTGAGGTGTTACTTCACCACCCGCCATACGAGGGATAACAGAGTAAGTACCGTCTTTTTGCATGTTACCTAGGAAGTTATCGTTGGTATCGTGCAGCTTCACTAGCTCAGGCTTAAGGATGTGTTCACCCCAGCAAGAAGCAAGGATAGAACCCGCTAGAGGCTTACATACTTCACAGCCGTAACCTTTACCGTATTTCTCTAGTAACTCATCGAACGTTTTGATTTCTTCGATGCGAATTAGGTGGAAAAGCTCTTGGCGAGAGTAAGCAAAGTGCTCACATACGTCGTTCTTCACTTCAACACCAGCTTTAGCTAGTTCAGCGTTTAGTACTGAAGTTACAAGTGGAATACAACCACCACAACCAGTACCTGCACCTGTTACTGCTTTGATATCACCGATTGTGTGATGACCTTCAGCAACCGCTTGAGCGATCTTGCCTTTAGTCACATCAAAACAAGAACAGATAACTGCAGATTCAGGAAGTGAGTCTGCGCCAAGTGTTGGCTTTTCAGCACCCGCGTGTGCAGGAAGAATTAGAGCATCTGGGTGTTCTGGCAGGTCGATTTCGTTCAGCATAAGCTGTAGAAGATCGCCGTAGTCAGACGTATCACCAACCATTACCGCACCAAGCAGCTTCTTGTTGTCTTCAGAAACGATTAAGCGCTTGTAAACTTCTTGCTCTTCGTTTTGGTAAACGTAGCTCTTACAGCCAGGAGTACGACCGTTCGCATCACCGATAGAGCCTACTTTCACGCCTAGAAGCTTAAGCTTCGCAGACATATCAGCACCTTCAAATGTGCTTTCGTTGCCAACAACGTGGTCAACCGCTACCGTCGCCATTTTGTAGCCAGGAGCAACAAGGCCGTAGAACGTTTGGTTCCAAGACGCACACTCACCGATTGCGTAGATATCTTTGTCTGTCGTTTGACAGTGATCGTTAATCTCGATGCCGCCACGAGGCGCAATACCTAGACCCATTTGACGAGCAAGTTTGTCTTGAGGGCGAATACCAGCAGAGAATACGATGAAATCAGTTTCTAGCTCAGTATCGTCTGCAAAGCGCATTACGTTACGAGCTTCAGTGCCTTCAGGAGCAATCTCAAGCGTGTTCTTGCTTGTATGTACGTTAACGCCCATACGTTCGATTTTTTGACGAAGTTGGTTACCACCCGCTTGGTCAAGTTGCTCAGCCATTAGCTTAGGCGCAAACTCAACAACGTGTGTGGTCACGCCCAGTGCTTTTAGCGCACCTGCCGCTTCAAGCCCCAATAGGCCGCCACCAACAACAACGCCAGACTTTGAGTTCTTAGCCGTTGCTTCAATCGCTTTCAGATCTTCAATTGTGCGGTAAACGAAACAGTCTTTACCGTCGTTACCTTTGATTGGAGGGACAAATGGGAAAGAACCCGTCGCAAGAACAAGTTTGTCGTATTGAATTTCACGACCCGTGCTTGAGTAGACTGTTTTCTTTTCACGGTTAACATTAATAGCACGTTCGCCAAGCAACATGTTGATGCCGTGTTTCTCGTAGAAGCCCTCTTTGACTAAAGAAAGTTCTTCCGCGGTATGGTGTGAAAAATAAGAAGAAAGGTGCACACGATCGTACGCGACACGAGGCTCTTCACAGAAGACTGTGATGTCCATGTTTGCAACGTCTGTCTTCTCGACTAAATCTTCGATATAGCGATGGCCGACCATGCCGTTACCAATTACGACTAGCTTCATCTTGCTCATAAGAATTCCTGAAGGTTATATATTTCTTAACTGAGCGCATGATGAATTATGAAAGAAAATGAAAATATGACGCAAATCAATTACAAAATCGAACTACCCTAAAGGGGTAGAACAAAAGAGGTAGAAAACGTTCATTTGTCAGACAAATATAGCAAATAATCACATATTTTATCGAGTTTCGTAGAATTTAATATGCATGCAAGCTCAATGCTTGATATGTTGTAATATTCCAGAAATAAGAAGAAATAAAGCTCGTTAATGATAATGATTATCACTCACTCATGTAATTCGGTGCCATCACAACAAAAATAGTTACATAATTATGAACAGCGATATATAAATGTGAAGACTCCCCTCGTCCCAGGAAAAGTGCCAGTTATGTCATTACATTCCTTATTTTCCACGCTACACAATAACAACGGTTACCTCGCGAAGAAGATCACGTTAATTAAGTCAACACGCCGTGAAGTGATCACTCTTGCTTTATATGCTCTTAACTGATTTCCTACTTTCTTTATAGTATTCCCCCTAAACCCTAAAGTTACGGTGTCACAAAATAACAATGGAGTAATCCTTTAACCAATGCCATTCATATCAATCACAGTAAGTAAGCGAGAAGAAATAGCTAAAAAGCTTGGGGCAGCAGATGATAGAGAGCGTGGTTCAATGAGATGGAATCGTTAAGTGATGAGCTGTGGCTGATGGAGAAAAGATACAGATAGCAAAAAGCCCGATCATTTCTGATCGGGCTTTCTAAATGATGGAGGCGCCTCCCGGAGTCGAACCGAGGTCCACGGATTTGCAATCCGCTGCATAGCCACTCTGCCAAGGCGCCTCAACAGTGTTTTAAGAGAACAACTCTTTTGACTACTACCAAACTGCTAGTAAGGTAATAATCCAATAGATGGTGCCCCGGGCCGGACTTGAACCGGCACAACGCGAACGTCGAGGGATTTTAAATCCCTTGTGTCTACCAATTCCACCACCAGGGCACGCAATACTTTATTGCGATGCCGATTACTGAAAAGTAAAACACCATCTTCATGTCGAAAGAAATCAACATAATAAAATTTGGAGCGATACATCGGGTTCGAACCGATGACCTCAACCTTGGCAAGGTTGCGCTCTACCAACTGAGCTAGTATCGCATGTTCATTCTTTTTGCTTATCTCTTCTTGTAAACACAAAATAGAAAGAGAGAATGGAGGCGCCTCCCGGAGTCGAACCGAGGTCCACGGATTTGCAATCCGCTGCATAGCCACTCTGCCAAGGCGCCTTTATCAACATAATATATTGATGTATTTTAGTTCATCACTCTACTCGAAAGTAGCAACTAGATAGATGGTGCCCCGGGCCGGACTTGAACCGGCACAGCGCGAACGCCGAGGGATTTTAAATCCCTTGTGTCTACCAATTCCACCACCAGGGCAACGCAATCATGCGATGCTGATTACTGAAAAGTAAAACACCATCTCTCAGTGACCTAAGCCGTGAGAACGAGGTGTACTTTAACGGATGGGAAAAATTCGTCAACCATAAATTTTATCTTTTAATTCAAGTGATTATTTATCGCACTTTACAGCATGAAATCAACGCAGCTTGTACAAACTTTGCCCACAATAACGCATCTCAATTCAGCCAACTCGCACTCAACGAATAATACAGTGCGCTTTGTTGTGTGCTTGGTCCTGGGCTGTTTCTGCTTCATCCGCTTTTCATAATTGAGGATTAGACTGTTAAATAAGACTCCAAACGACACCTGAATGTGAAACCACTCAAACGCTATCAATACGAACGCTATGCTGTTCTCTGTAGTCTCGCTTACCCTAGAGGGTTTAAACAGACCCGCTATGGTTTTGACCCTAACGGACAACGCGTGATCAACAATGAGTTTGGCAAAACCATCATCCGGGTTTTATGGAGTAAGGACAAAGATGAGGTGGTGGTGGTGCTCAAAGGCTCGCACAGCGTCTCAGATTGGTTACTGAACTTTGCCTTATGGACCAGAAGCTGTAAGAAGATTGGCCTGAACTATCGAATACATGCTGGCTTCTATCATCTAATATTTCAAGAAAGCCAACCACACCGCAATAACGATAAACTGGGCCTAAGCGTCATTGAACGATTGGAGGCAACGCTCATCCCGTTATTAGAGCAAGGGAAAAGGGTATCGGTCACCGGTCACTCTTCCGGTGGTGCAATTGGCTGTATATTGGCTGATTACTTTGACCAACAATACCCAGGCTGCATTAAACGAGTCGTCACCTTCGGACAGCCAGCCGTTGGTGATTGGAATTTCAAAAAACACTATCGCTTGAACAAAAAAACCTATCGTATCTGTTGCGACATCGACATCGTGACCTTTATGCCCCCTGTCCCTTTACTTTATTGGCATGTTGGCAAAGTTTTGTGGCTTTATAACGGGCGGATCTACGAGAATACCCCAACGTTTATTCGCCTTGGTCGATCTATTTTTAGCTGGCTAATAAGGCCTTTCTCTTATCACTTAATGAGCAAGTATATTCGCAACAAGGATTTTTTTGATCAGCATTGAGAGTTTTCATACCAATCGTAGTAAATAACTGGTCACCCTAGCTTGTTAAAACGCTCGATAACTGCGTTAGAATTTTTGATTGTAG
>NZ_CANLBV010000025.1 GCF_947488985.1 uncultured Vibrio sp. | reverse complement strand
GAGTCAATAAGAGAATGTCTCTGATCTGATCGTACGATTCTGATTTAGTTCACTCGATTTACGCAACAAAGCCGGATAAAGATACGGATCACTTAGTGAATTTCTTTGGTGAATACAGTCAACTAGAAAGTGGTTGGGTACCGTTTGCGGAAGTTGGATTTGTTACCCATGACAAAAATAATAATGGAGTTAAAGATGACCACTCTCTTCGCTATCGCGTTGGTGTTAAATACAACTTTTGATCAAACTCAATCATTGATAAATAGTTGAAGGGAATGATTCATTTATTAACAGGGTGCGACGCTATGCGCTCTGGTTTTGTTTTAGTCTTTGAAATTGATAATGAATCGGAGTTTCTTAAAAATATCGACCGAATAAGTGTGATCTACGTCAACGAACCTTAAGTTATTTACAATAATAAACCGACGTTTCGATTTTGGTCACGGATAATTGAGGTATATAAACCTATACTTCAATCAAATTAAAACACTGTTTCGGAAATGATACTATGGAATACGATTACCTTGTCATAGCTGGCTACTTTGCTCTTATGGTAGCAATCAGTTTATTGTTCAAAAAAATGGCAAATAACAGCGCGAGTGACTACTTTCGTGGAGGTGGTAAAATGCTTTGGTGGATGGTGGGTTCGACCGCTTTCATGACCCAGTTTTCTGCTTTTACTTTTACAGGTGCTGCGGGGAAGGCGTTCAATGATGGCTTTGCTGTTTTGGGTGTCTTTTTAGGTAATTTTATGGCGTATGTTTTTGCCTATTTTTATTTTGCTAAACGCTTTCGTCAAATGCGTGTTGATACTCCAACCGAAGGTGTGAGACGTCGCTTTGACTCAACAAATGAACAATTCTTCACTTGGATGATCATTCCTCTTAGTGTCATCGTGGCGGCGGTTTGGTTGAATGGTTTAGGTGTTTTTGCTTCTGCTGTATTTAATGCTGACATTTCTACCACAATTTGGGTTACAGGCATTATTGTACTTATAATTTCCTTGCTGAGTGGTGCATGGGGAGTTGTTGCATCTGATTTTATTCAAACATTGGTTATTGCAGTTATCTCTATTGCTTGTGCCATTGTTGCGATAATTAAAGTTGGCGGGCCAGGTGAGATTGTCACCAATTTCCCTTCAGGTTTTTGGATTGGCCCAGATATGAACTATCCGTTACTGATGGTCTGTTCGTTTTTGTTCTTTGTTGTTAAGCAATTACAAAGTTTAAATAACATGCAGGACTCTTACCGTTTTCTTAATGCGAAAGACTCCGATAATGCGTCGAAAGCAGCCTTGTTCGCAGGTATTATGATGCTAGCTGGCTGTGTCATTTGGTTCGTACCACCTTGGGCATCAGCAATCCTTTACCCAGACGCTGCGGCACAGTATTCAGAGCTAGGAGCAAAAGCGAGTGATGCGGTATACCTAGTCTTTGCACGTGAAGCCATGCCTGTTGGTACCGTGGGATTACTTATGGCAGGTTTGTTCGCAGCAACTATGTCATCGATGGACTCTGCTCTAAATCGAAATTCAGGAATTTTTGTTCGTAGCTTTTACGCAAACATTATGCGTAAAGGCAAAGCGACGGATAAAGAACTACTCCGCGCAGGCCAACTCGCCTGTATTGTGAATGGGGTTCTTGTTATTTTAATGGCTCAGTTCTTCTTGTCACTGAAAGAACTCAGTTTGTTTGATTTAATGATGCAAGTAACGACGCTGTTACAAGGTCCAATCTTAGTACCACTGTGCTTCGGTATGATTATTCGTAAAACGCCAAAATGGGCACCGTGGACAACGGTTGTGTTTGGCGGTTTAGTTTCTTGGTCTGTGATCAATATTTTCACTCCTCAGGTAGTTGGCGCTTGGTTTGGCATGGAAAACCTAACAGGTCGCGAAATTTCTGAAATGAGAACTGTCATCACCATCGTTGCTCATTTATTCCTAACGGCTGGATTCTTCTGGGCTACAACACTGTTTTATAGTGAAGATAAAGATCTGAACAAGCAGAGTACAGATGAGTTCTTTACTGACCTTCAAACAGAAGTAGTCGCTGCTGATGATCAAGACACCTTCGATAGAATGCAGCGTAATAAGCTGGGTACATTGGTGATGGTAATGGCTACTGGACTTGTACTGATGGTATTGATTCCAAACCCAATGTGGGGACGGATGGTATTTCTTTGCTGTGCCGCTGCCATCTTTGTAGTAGGTTATGCATTGAAAAGAAGTGCACGAGTTGAAGAAAGCATTGAAGCTAATCAACGAAGTTATTCTTAAGGGCCAAAAAGTAGGCTAACATTTACTTAAATGGATTATTTTAGGTTCATCGCGGATTAGCGGGAACTAAAAACAAAAACGGTAGTAAGTGATATGGTTTAGTCGCCAAACAAAAATCATACACAAACTACCGTTTTCATGCCGAATCATACTTTCCTATCTTCATTCTGGGAAGGCTTTCAAATAGTAAAGTCTCACCAGACAGTATCACTTATTACCCTGACTCTTAAACCTAATTCTGAGGCTAAATGCCTTTGTGGTCTTGAAGCCGAAGCCATCCATGAGTATCAATGGCGCCATGTGAAAGAGGCCATGTTACTCGGTGTTCCTGTTGAACTTTCCGTTCAAACACGAAGGATTAAGTGTCGTAACTGCGGTATAAAAACAGAGTCGCTATCTTGGTTAGAGCCTTATGCTCGTATAACGAAGCGCCTAAAAAGCTATATAGAACAACTTTTACCCCTTCTTCCCATTAAGCATATTTCTCAGCTAACTAGCGTTCATTGGCACACGATTAAAGAGATAGATAAACGCCGACTTAAACAAGTGGTACCGTCAGTGAAATGGGAAGAACTAAGGCAACTCGTCATGGACGAGTTTGCCATCTTTAAAGGGCATCGGTATGCCACTGTCATCGCTGACGCTAAGACTCACCAAGTCATTTGGATAGGGTTAGGCCGTAGCCGCAAGGACATACGACCATTCTTCGAGCTGTTAGGTAAGCATGGCAGCAATATCGAAGCGGTCGCGATGGACATGAATACGGCTTTTGACCTTGAAGTTCAAGCGCACTGCCCGAACGCAAAAATCGTTTACGACTTATTCCACGTTGTTGCTAAGTTCGGTCGTGAAGTGATGGATAGAGTCAGAGTCGACCAAGCCAACAAACTCAAGCAAGATAAAAAAGCGAGGCAATGGGTCAAGCGCTCACGCTGGGTGTTGTTGAAAAATAGAGGCAACTTAAATACTCGGCAAGACAGCTACCTTACCGAAATATTGAATATCAATAAGGATTTGATGACCACTTATATACTCGGAGCCCAACTCAAAGAGCTTTGGTATTGTGAGTCAGAAAGGCACGCTAAGGGGCTCTGGGGTGCGGGTATGAACAGGTACAAGAGAGTGGAATTAAGCCATTGAAAGAGTTTGCACGAAAACTGAGTCCTTTAAAATCCATTTCTTTGACCAAAGATTAAATCGTCTGTAAACGGTACTCCACTCTCCGAACTCAGAGGGTAGATCTCGCCAAGGAATACCTGTCCTCATTCGATAAAGTATTCCTTCAAATGTCATTCGATGTTCAGCTTTATCGTAAATACGACCTGTACTTTTCATAACTTGGAGTAGCAGTTCCCATCGAATATCAATTAGCATTGTTCTTGGCATGGTATTGGTTATGGTTTTACTTTTGGCGAAGCAAATTATAACCCTTTACCATGCTGTTCAAAAAGCACTCATGAAAGTTCAACACGCCTTAGTTAATAGCATCTGTAGTTTATCTCTGAGTGTCTCAATATGAGTTCTCTCTGGCGTTTGCTCTTGGCAGTGTTCCAGTATGAAGTCAATCGAGCTTAATACCGTGCGCCAGCGAGGCGTTTTAGGTAGGGTTTCTGCACGCAGATACTTGTCTAGCGTCCGAGTTTGTAGCGTACTTCTGTCTAGGTAGACGCGCCATAGTCCGCTCTTTTCAGCGAAAGCAAACTTGGTTTCTCCGGTCACCGACTCCCAGTAGGTGATGGCATTGGTCATCACCTCGACCAAGACTTCTCTCATTAACTCTTGCTTGTTTTTCCCCTCACCGGTTGCTTTATCCGCAAGGCGAGTAAACTCTCCGCCAAGTTCTTTTAGCTGTTGCAACTTATCTTTGTCGCCTTCAAAGGCATAGCTTGAAAGTGCCTCTACGGCTGTCTCAAGGTTGTTGATTCGGTTTGAGTTAACACCACCTCCGACATTAAAGATGTACATGGTGTCGAGCCCAGCCCCTTCCGGCAGCTTAAGGATATCACTTGGTATGCGCTGACGGGTATCATCAATATAGATATCAATATCACCACAGTAGTGAGCCTGTTCAACATTCAGGTATTTGGGTGCGATGATTTCATCGGCCATTGAGCGCTTGAGTTGCTCTTGACTGCGTCTAAAGAGCTTAGCAGCCGCTTCGTTGGCAAAGCGAATTCGTTGGTCATCACGAATACAGATGATAGCTTCTGGTGCTGACTCTAATTGTTCTAGGAGGCGTCCTTGTGTTTCTAGCAGGTTAGCCTCAACCATCGCTCGATGTTTGAGCTCAAGTTGCAGTTGGTCATTTTCAATGCGTCTTTGCTCTGCTTTACTGGCCGTTAAGTGCGCTGTGATTCGAGCCGCCAGCTCTTGCTTGTTAAACGGTTTTGATAAGTAGTCATTGGCCCCAGCTTCGAAACCTCGGACACGGTCTTGTGCTTGGTTAAGTGCGGTCAGCATGATGATTGGTAACTGAGCGTGGTCATAGTGTTTGCGCAAAGCTTCGCACACCTGATAACCACTCATGCCGGGCATCATGATGTCGAGCAGAAGCAGCTCTGGTTTTTCTTTTTCAATTAACTCAATGGTCTCTGGTCCGTCACATGCGGTGCGAACTCGATAGCCCTCTAATTTTAAGAAGCTGTCGAGTATGCGTAGGTTCACTGGTTCATCATCGGCAATAACCAGTAATGGGCCATCTGGGTTTTCAAGGATAGCACTGCTTTGCTGCTGGCTATTATCAATCCGCTCTGGTGTTTGGAAGTGTGAGTAATGGCTAGATTCATTGTAACTATTGAGCTCTTCTTGGCTCGCCAAAGGCAAGGTAAAGCTGAACGTGGTGCCGAGCATCGGTTGACTGCTGACGTACAATGAGCCTCCCATCAGCTCGATCAGTTGACGGCTAATGGATAATCCAAGCCCTGCACCTTGGCGATAGTTGCTGGCATCTGGACCCGCTTGAATCAGGGGCTCAAAGATGTGTTCAAGATACTCTGCAGGTATGCCTTGACCGGTATCGACCACTTGCACACGAATGTTGTCGTCGATCGCGCTGGCTGAGATAACAATTTTGCCTTCCGAGGTGTACTTGATGGCATTACCGACCAAGTTATACATCACTTGTTCCAGTCGTTGAGGATCGGATGAAACCAGTCCTAAATCACTCGGTACCTGGTTAATAATGCGGATCGGCTTGTTCCCCAACAGGTGATGGGAAAGTTCGAGCACCAAGCTGGTGGCTGCAGACAAATCCACCGCCGATTTCTTAATATCTAAGCTGCCATAGCGCATCTTGTGGTAGTCGAGTAGATCATCAACCAAGGTCGTCAATCTTTGGCCGCTATTGATGATGATATCGAGTTGGTACTTTTGGTTAGCCGGAATAGGACCATTGGCTCCAGAAATGAGCGCTTCGGCGATGCCAACCATGCCATGAAGTGGGGTTCTGAGTTCGTGTGAGGTGGTGGCTAAGAACTCATCTTTGAGTTTGTTCGCCAGTTGCAACTCTTGATTCTGTTTTTGAATGGTTTTTAGGTTGTCTTCAAGAGCATCATTTTGATTTTTTATCAGCTGCAGTTTGTCGCGAATCGAGCGTTGCATTCGCTCAAAGCTGACAGCTAAACGGCCTATCTCATCTTTGCGTTGGGTGTTGATCATGGTTTCATCCAGATCACCCGCCGAGACTTTCTCTGCGGCCCAAGTGAGCTTAAGTAGAGGCGACGTGATGAAATTAGATAGGTAGTGAGAGGCGACAACTACCAGAATTATCGCAGTAAACATCACAATCACGAAGATCTTTTCTAGCTGGTGAACCCGTGCGAATGCCTCTTTTTCTGGAAGCTCAACTACCAGCGCCCAAGTTATATGCTTAAGTGCAATTGGCGTATAGGCGGCGATAATTGCCTGATCTTGAGCATTATTGAAGGTACCAACCGCTGTTTCGCCCGCTAATGCTTTGTTAATCACGTTGAAGCTCAAGTCGATCGATGCTTGTGAGTGCGCAAGGCTGCGAGTGAGGTAATCACTGCCGACCAACAAGGTTTGGATGTTAGAGCTTTTGTTTAGATCAGCGATAAGCTTAGTGATGCCATTCATTGGCAGTCTGAACATGGCATAACTGTGTAGATAGCCCTGTTGTACGATAGGGGCGCCGAGCCATGCGGTCTGCTTGCCGTTCTCGTCTTTAAAGTCAGAAACGATAACCGGCGTGTAATCTTCGTTAGATTTGCGTCGGTCGGTTACGTCTTTCGCTAGTCGTTGAAAGGTAATACCTAGGTTGGAGTCCTTGTATTTTCCAGTCAGCAGGTTGGTGCCGTAATCATCATTTTTAAAGACGGAATAAGCGACGTTACCGTTGATATCAACCAATAAAATATCGTCAAAATCAGAGCGTTTAAGCAGCTCTAGGTAAGCATTATGGTAGCGCTTGTGAAGTAGTCGATAACGCTCGCTGCCAATAAAGCTACTGGACTCTGGAAGAATCGACGTTTTGATTTGATCGCCAGATCCCTGAATGTAGCGCTGCTGAGCATTGTTGCGAGCCTCGTCAATATCTAACCCCAATCGTTGGAAAGCATTGATCAAACCATAAAATCGCCCGCCACTGGCATTGGCTAACTCTGAGCGTACAAAGCCGATGACTTGAGACTCTTGAGCTTCTAGATAATCAACAATTTGCTGCTGTTTGGTATCACGCACAGAAACAAGGTGCGAGGTGCTTTGTTCCTGAAGATCTTGACTGTGCGATTGGAGGAAAAATATCGCGATAAGAGTCACTGGGGTAATACTGAGGGCTAGAAACGCCAACATTAGGGTACTTTGAAGGCGCTGAAACTTCTGCTTTCGATAGAATCTAAACATAAATTGGGTACTACTTTCCTTTGATGTACTGCTAACCGAATAAAACAAGGGCAGAGAATAGAGTGACAGGTTCCAATTTAACGAAATTAACGAGTTTTTTCACTTTGACAAGTTAGTGGTATTTAAAGCGTGTGCAAAAGCTCACTTTTATGATTTTTTGCTAATAATATGAACAGACAGCGCAGAAAGTAACCCTGCGCTGTGTAAGAAGGGCTATTTATTTGCGTGGTAGATCGCGAATTTGGTGGTCTTATTTAGAGTCGCGCATTTTCCAAACGCTTGTTCAATAATTGGAATGTATTTTAAGAAGCTGTTGGCTACGATGATCATCTCACCCGAGCGCTTTAAGTGTTGCGGTGCCTGTGCCAGTAAGGTTTCAGTAGCGCTGTAGCTGGTATCTAAACCGGAGTGAAATGGCGGGTTACTGATGATGAATTGGTAGTCTTGTGATGTATCAGAATAGACATCTGAGGCAAAGACTTTACCCGTCAGACCATTTGCAGCTAACGTTGCTTGGCTTGATGCCACGGCAAATGCGCTGATGTCGCACATTTCGAGCTCTATATCAGGGTGACGAGAGACCATTACCGCGCCTAGCACGCCAGCTCCACAACCAAAGTCCAACACTTTGCCTTTAAGCTTTGGTAGGGTATCCAGCAGAAGTTGGCTACCGGCATCGAATTCACCGTGACTGAAGACTCCAGGAAGACTTTTTACGATCAAAGGTTGCTCATCAATGTTAACCGTGTAGGTTTTAAACCAGTCTTGCAGGTTGAATGCTGGTGGCTGTTCGAAGCATTGACCCCAGTAGAAAGAACAACGACGTGCTGAATCGTATTTAACGACTTTTCCGTAAGGGGCAAACATTTTCTCGATGCTTTTCACGCCTGAACGGTTCTCACCAACCACAACGATCTCAGTCTCTTTGCCTAGATTGGCAAACAGCATCGCTAATAAAAACTCGGCCTCCGCTTTTGCCTTTGGCCAATACAGCATCACCAGATCGGCTTTGGTCTGTTGGGTAAACTCAGCGCCATAGAAACGCTGAATGCTATTGTGACCTTCAAGCTGGCGGTAGTAACTGTAGTTTGAGGTAAACACAGAAACTGATTCACAATGCTTGGCTAATTCAACTGGGAATAAGTCTTCTGCCTCACCAGCAACTAAAACATGTTTGCCTTCAAAGTAGGCGAGTTGACGTTGGGCAATTTGGCTTGGGGCAATATAGGCGGACATAGGACACTCTATTGAATCGTTAGCAAAAAATGAGGGCGGATTTTCGCATAATCCGCCCAAAGCTTGAAGTGTTTAATACTCGTTCAGTCACCAAGTCGTTGATGAGTTGATTAACTGTTGTCTTGTTGGTCTAAAAAGTCCTTAAACTCTTCATCGTAAATGTTGAACAGGACGATAGTGATCGCGAAAATCAGTGGTCCGTAGATAAGACCAATTAAGCCAAATAGCTGAATACCACCCAATAACGAGAAGAAGATCATCAGGGTGTTCATGCCAGCACTGCCTTGCATCAGTAGCGGGCGTAGCAAATTATCGATTGACCCGACAATGATCGCACAGTAAGCGGTGAGGAAGATGGCCCACGTGGTATCACCAGTCAGGAACAAGTAGGCGGCTGCTGGGATCCAAATGAGTGCGGTTCCCACCACAGGAATAAAGGACGCAAACCCCATCATGGTTCCCCAGAATAACCCCGGGAAGCCTGCTAGCCACATACCAAACCCGCCAGCAAAGCCTTGCGCAATGGCGGTTAAGAATGACCCCATGACTGCCGATTTAGAAACTTGTTCAATTTCTGCTAGAAGCTTGTCTTCTTGGCTACGAGACAGAGGCAGAATATGACGAGTGACAGTGATGATTTTGTCGTGATCTCTTAATAAGAAAAACAGAACAAACAGCATCAAGAAAAAATCCATTAAGAAGCTAGTCGCATCACCTAAAATCTTGGCACTGATCCCCACCAGTTTTGAACCAAAGCTAGTCGCGAACTCACCGACTTTCTGCGCAATGGTTTGAGGTTCAATGTTGTCAAAAGGCAGGTAGTTATTAATGAAAGACATGGCTTTAACGACGATAGGGTGCTCGAATAAGGTTTGAATGCCGCCGTGTGTCACCCATTGATAGGTGTTTTGAGAAAACAGAGAGCCTTGCTGCACAATCGCGGCAAAGACTGCCAATAAAGGGATCACGATAATAAAGGTTAAGATCACACAAGAAAGCAGAGAGACGGTATTTTTTCTATCCGGCATCTTCTTTTCAAGCCAGTCATGGACCGGGAACATCAATAGTGAAATGATAAAGGCCATTACGATTGAGTTCACATAGGGTTCAATGAGCAAGTAACAGGCGTAAGCAGCCGCGAGTAGGGCGATGATGATCACCCAGTGGCTGGAATTGATTTTTATTTTTTCTGGCACGGTAAATGGTCTCTATATTAGCGTTCTGACTTTATAATGGCTGCAAAACAGAGAGTTAGCAATGAGGAGTTATGATTATGGAATGTTGCGGTAAAGACAAGCAATGCTAAGAAAAAGTACTGAAAAAAGCCGCTATATTTGTGACGTAAGAAAACAATATATAAAAAGGGCTGCATCCAATGCAGCCCTAAATTCAATCGACTAGCAATTTTAAAGTGCTTTCGATTATTTGCTTTCAGCCGCAATGATCGCAAGAGATCGATCTGCTGCTTCTAGTGTCGCATCAAGTTCTTTTGAACCATGCGCAAGGGAAGTAAAGCTGGCTTCGAATGCTGAAGGTGCTAGGTAAACACCGTGATCCAACATTAGGTGGAAGAAGCGCTTAAAGCGTTCTACATCACACTTAGTTACATCTTCGTAGCACGTCACCGTTTCTTGATCGGTGAAGAAGAAACCAAACATACCGCCAACTTGGTGTACTAGCATTGGGATGCCGTGCTTGTCAGCAAGTTGCTTGAAGCCATTCGCCAGCTGCTTGGTTTTTGAAGCTAGGCGTTTTTCGTTGCCTTCTTCTCTTAGAAGCTGCAAACATGCGTAACCAGCAGCCATCGCAACTGGGTTGCCTGAAAGTGTACCTGCTTGGTAAACAGGGCCGGTTGGTGCGATGTATTGCATCACTTCTTTACGACCACCAAAAGCACCCACAGGCATGCCGCCGCCGATTACTTTACCTAGGCACGTTAGGTCTGGTTTGATGTTGTAGTAAGCCTGAGCGCAACCTTCAGCTACGCGAAAGCCCGTCATGACTTCATCAAAGATCAGTAATGCACCTTCTTGGTCACAGATTTCACGTAGACCTTCGTGGAAGCCTTCTACCGGTGGGATACAGTTCATGTTGCCCGCAACTGGCTCAACGATGATGCACGAGATCTCGCCTTTGTTCGCTGCGAATAGCTCACGTACTGAATCTAGGTTGTTGAAGGTTGCAGTCAGCGTGTGCTTAGCAAAATCAGCTGGAACGCCTGGGGAGCTTGGTTGACCTAAAGTCAGTGCACCAGAACCTGCTTTTACAAGTAGGCTGTCTGCGTGGCCGTGGTAGCAGCCTTCAAACTTAAGAATTTTGTCACGACCAGTGAAGCCACGAGCAAGACGAATCGCACTCATTGTTGCTTCTGTACCTGAGCTCACCATACGTAGCTGTTCCATTGATGGAACCATCTCAGATACAAGCTCAGCCATTTTGATTTCAGTTTCGGTTGGCGCACCGAAGCTAAGACCGCGTTGAGCTGCTTCAATAACGGCATCACGGATAACAACGTGGTTGTGACCAAGGATCATTGGACCCCAAGAGCCAACGTAATCGATATATGCTTTACCATCAGCATCAAAAATAAGTGGGCCATCAGCGCGTTCAACGAAGATTGGCGAACCACCTACGCCATTGAATGCACGAACTGGAGAGTTTACGCCACCAGGAATAGTTTGCTGTGCTTTTTCGTACAGCTCTGCTGATTTGGTCATTGATATATCCTCTTTTGACTGTCGGACCAATTGGCACGCATTGTACCTATCCCGAATCCAACTAGGAATGCTTTCGCCCAGATAATCGCCCGAATCTGGTTGTTTTGTGCCGTCGCACGCCTTCACTGACTGGTATTGCCCCATTTTCCGCGCTAAAAGTAAGGATCCTGTGGTGAATACTTGAACGTTTCAGTCAGGTATTGGATAATCATCGGAATATAAATAAATACTCAACAGCTATGGTCTCGAATTAGATTTGTATCATGTTGTTTTTGAGATAGGTAAGAGAGGTTGTCGTGAGCGAAGTAAATATCCCATTGTCTTTTTCTGATGCGGCTGCGATTCGTGTAAAAACGTTGATTGCAGAAGAAGAGAACCCAGAACTAAAACTGCGTGTATACATTACCGGTGGCGGTTGTAGTGGTTTCCAGTACGGCTTCACATTTGATGAAAAAGTAAATGATGGCGACACTACGATTGTTAACAGCGGGGTAACGCTGGTTGTCGATCCTATGAGCCTGCAATACCTAGTGGGTGGTATGGTGGATTACACCGAAGGCCTAGAAGGTGCGCGTTTCTTTGTTAATAATCCGAATGCAACCACGACATGCGGCTGTGGTGCCTCGTTTAGCGTTTAGTTTCCCGTAAATCGAGATAAAAAACCGTATCAATGCCGAACTTACTGTTCGGCATTTTTGTTTTTAGTGTTAGCTAAGTTATTGCTTTTAAATGTAAACCGCTTTTTGTGAAACGAAATTTTCAAACTGTCGCTAACGTCTAACATCGTTGGACGCTGGTCTGTTAAGGTTGTCTCTGTGCATAAGGAAATGGCACCTACTGTATTCAGCCCATTTGTGTGACTTCGTCACATCAGACAAAAGGATTTGTTATGCCCACTCTATTTTCTCGCTCACCACTGTTTAAGAAGTTGCAGCAGCCGTGGTTGGTTTCTTTGATTTTAGTGATGCTGCTGTCTATCTGGCTAGGTCTAGGGGCGGGGCAAGCGCAAGAGTCGCCTGAAAAAAAAGCGACTGAAACCCCGTTGGCTAAGGTTTCCTTCCAAACCTTCACCTCATCACCGACCTTTAAAACCATTGATCTCTATGGCCAAACCGCGCCCGATAGGCATGCTCGTTTAGGGGCGGAAGTCGCGGGTAAGATTGTCCGATTGAACGTTGCTAAAGGCGATACGGTAAAGGCAGGGCAGGCCATTGCCCAGATCGATAAGGGGGATCTAGAGATCCAGTTTGAGCGTGCTTCGGCTCTGTATCGTTTGAAACAGAAAGAGTTTAAGGCGGCACAGTCATTGAAGCAAAGAGGGCTGCAAGGGGAGATTGCTTATACCACCGCAGAGGCGTTGTTAACGGAAGCAAAAGCCATGCAGCGCAATGCCGAATTGGCTTTGAAGAACACACTGATCACCGCGCCGTTCTCAGGGGTGGTTCAAGACTTAATGGTGGAGCTTGGTGACTTCGTTGGCGTTGGCGATCCGGTCGCAGGCTTGATTGATCTCGATCCTCTGGTCATCGAGGCCGACGTGAGTGAGCGCCATATTCAGCATCTGTTCGTTGATCAGTCCGCTGTGGTTCGTTTGTTAGCAAGAGAAGAAGTTGAAGGTCGCCTGCGTTATGTTTCTCGAATATCTTCTGCCTCTACTAATACCTTTCCAATCGAGATTGAAATCGATAACTCCGACGGCTTACTGCCTGCCGGTGTCAGTGCCGAAGTTAAGCTCAACCTAGAGACAAGAGACGCGGTTAAGGTGACACCAGCCATGTTGGCATTGGATGAAGCCGGTAACCTTGGGGTTAAAATTTTAGTCTTTACTGATGGCTCACCAAGAGTGAAATTTGTCGCTATTCAACTGGTGAAAGCCGAGCGAGATGGCGTATGGCTGACAGGGCTAGGCCAACACGTTGATATTATCACGGTGGGTCAAGGGTTTGTGCGGGACGGGGATTCTGTGATCGCTGTTGAGCAAGGTGCAAAACCTTCCAATATCACAGCTGAGTAGGAGGTAGCCAATGTATTCAATGATTGATGCTGCCTTGTCTCGTGCTCGAACAATGCTCTCTTTGTTAGCGCTGATCCTTGTCGCTGGTGTCGTGACTTATCTGACCATCCCTAAGGAATCGAGTCCCGATATTACCATCCCGATCATCTATGTTTCTGTCGGACACCAAGGGATCTCGCCAGCCGATGCCGAACGCTTATTGGTTCGTCCGATAGAACAAGAGCTTAGGTCGATTGAAGGCGTAAAAGAGATGACAGCAACCGCAGCAGAAGGCCACGCCTCTGTTGTGTTGGAATTTAATGTAGGGGTCGATCTCGGCAAAGCGATGGCCGATGTTCGTGACGCGGTTGATCTTGCCAAGCCTAAGTTGCCGGAAGACAGTGATGAACCTACGGTCAATGAAGTGACTCTTGCCTCGGAGCAGCCGGTATTGTCGGTGGTTCTGTTTGGCACCGTCCCGGAACGCACTATCGTGCAAATTGCCCGAGAGTTGGGGGATAAACTGGAAAGTTACCGTCAAATTCTAGAGGTTGATATCGCCGGCGATCGTGATGAGATCGTTGAAATCATCGTTGATCCGTTATTGATGGAGAGCTACAGCCTAGATCAAGCCGATATTTACAACCTGATCGCGTTGAACAATAGGGTGGTCGCGGCCGGTTTTGTTGATACGGGTTATGGGCGCTTCTCGGTTAAAGTCCCTTCGGTTTTCAACTCGTTAAAAGATGTCCTTGAGCTGCCGATCAAAGTCGATGGCAAGCAGGTGGTGACCTTTGGCGATGTTGCTACGGTGCGTCGGGCGTTTCGAGACCCCGAGAGTTTTGCGCGTTTAGATGGCCAATCAGCGGTGGTGTTAGACATAAAAAAGCGCGCGGGTGAAAACATCATTGAAACCGTAGAGCTAGTCAAAGCCGTGATAGAGGGCGCTCAAAAGCAGGCACAATGGCCCAGTAACCTGCTGGTCAAATACACTAAGGATGACTCTAAAAACGTTAAGAGCATGCTCAACGATCTGCAAAACAACATCTTATCCGCCATCATTTTAGTGGTGATTGTTATTATCGCGGTTTTAGGTGTGCGTACTGCGTTGTTGGTCGGTATCTCGATCCCCGGCTCTTTCCTGACAGGTTTGCTGGTGCTGTCAGTGTTTGGGTTAACCGTCAACATCGTAGTGCTATTTTCACTGATCATGGCGGTGGGAATGTTGGTTGATGGCGCGATTGTGGTCACTGAGTTTGCCGATAGGCGAATGCAAGAAGGTGAGGGACGAAAAGAGGCCTATCGAGATGCCGCAAAGCGCATGGCATGGCCAATCACTGCGTCAACTGCGACCACGTTAGCGGCGTTTGCTCCGTTATTGTTTTGGCCGGATGTTACGGGCGAATTCATGAAATACCTGCCTCTGACCTTGATTGCGACCTTAACTGCTTCGTTGGTCATGGCGCTGCTTTTTGTCCCCGTGTTGGGTGGCTTGATCGGCAAACCTCAGTTGGTATCACCGCAAAGCCAAGCTCGAATGGTGGCACAGCATAATGGCGATTTCTCACAAGCAACAGGCTTAACCAAGGCGTATTACCATACGTTAGCGGTGGCAATTAAACACCCTTTTAAGATGCTTTTCAGTGCCATATTACTCTCTATCGCCGTGGGTTTGGCTTATTCTAAAGCAGGCCTCGGGGCGGAGTTTTTTCCAGAGGTCGATCCTGCATATTTTAATGTCAAAGTGCGTTCTCATGGTGATCTGTCAATTGAAGAAAAAGACGACATCATGCGTGATATAGAACTCATGATGCTCAATCATGATGAGTTTGACAATGTTTATACTCGTACTGGTGGTGATGATCAGATTGGTTTGATCTCAATTACTCCGGTCGATTGGCAATATCGCCGCAGTGTCAGAGAGATTATCGGTGAGTTAAAAGCGCAAACCGATCAATACGCCGGGGTTGAGATTGAATACAAGTTCCCAAGCGCTGGCCCCCCAGTTGAGAATGACTTAGTGATTGAGCTGTCAGCGACAACCCCAGAGCGGCTTAATCAGGCAGCAAAGATGGTTAGGAATTGGGCAGATGGTAATCAAGCATTCACCAATATTAGCGATACTGCGACTAAAGGTGGTATTGATTGGAAGGTGGATATTCGCCGAGATGATGCCGCGCGCTTCGCTGCTGATGCGACCTTGGTCGGCAATACCGTGCAATTCATTACCAATGGCCTCAAGATTGGTGATTACCTGCCTGATGATTCTTCAGAAGAGGTTGATATCTTGGTGCGTTATCCTAATGATAAAAGGGATATCGGGCGCTTTGATCAATTGCGAGTCAAAACATCCACGGGTTTAGTACCGATCACCAACTTTGCCCAGATAGTGCCAGATCATAAGCAGGACACCATTAAGCGTTTGGATGGTAAACGTGTCATCAACATTATGGCCGATATCAAAGAGGGCTATAACCTTGCGCTTGAACTGCCAAAGGTTGAGCAGTCACTGAGTGAGCTAGGCCTACCGAATGGCGTCGAGTTTCGTATCCGTGGCCAAAACGAAGAACAACAAAACTCGTCAGCTTTCTTACAAAGTGCTTTCTTGGTTGCGCTGGCAGTGATGGCTTTGATCCTAATCACTCAGTTTAATAGCTTCTATCAAGCGTTTCTGATTTTGAGTGCAGTGCTGTTTTCTACGGTGGGTGTGTTTGCAGGTTTACTTATCTTTCAGCGTCCATTTGGCATTGTGATGTCCGGTATTGGAGTGATTGCATTGGCGGGGATAGTGGTGAACAACAATATTGTATTGATTGATACCTATAACCAGTTGATCAAACGTGGCTTGGATAAGCGCGACGCCATTTTAAGAACCGGCGTTCAGCGTTTAAGACCCGTGATGCTGACAACGGTCACCACCATTTTAGGCTTGATGCCAATGGTGCTCGAAATGAATGTCGACTTGATCAATCAAAAGATAGAGTTTGGAGCTCCGAGTACTCAGTGGTGGTCACAGTTGGCGACAGCGATAGCGGGAGGCTTAGCGTTTGCGACGGTGTTGACCTTGGTACTGACGCCTTGTCTGTTAATATTAGGCCGAGACAAGAGGCCCAAGATTGAGCAAAGCAACGAGGGTGAGTAATAGATAACGGTTAACGTTAAATCATGATTGCTGGTAGAAAATGGTTAGCGGTAAGTCTAAATAATTTTATCAGTAAGCAATAACTAGTGGTAAACAAGAGTGAACAGAGAACATAGATTCGACAGCAATAAAAAGAGCGCCTTGGCAGGTGCTCTTTCATGGTTTTATATTGCTCTTTAGTCGTTTTATATTGTTCTTTTGTTGGTTTATGCGGCTCTTCAGTTCATGTCATCGATCTTTTAAGCTAATTGGTCGCGAGTAACTGACCGTATCGCTCTAGATTTTTAAGTCGAATCTCTGAATTAGCAATGAAGGTGGCTTTCGCTTTGCCCGTTAATGATTTGGATTGAGGTAACTTTACGGTGCGTGGATTTTTATGCACACCGTTTACCAAAAATTCATAGTGCAAGTGTGGCCCAGTCACGCGCCCCGTTCCTCCCAAAGTACCAATGGTTTGGCCCTGCTTTACGCGTTGTCCGGTTTTTACCATACGTTTCGTCATATGCAGGTACTTGGTGATGTAGATGCCGCTGTGTCGAATGAATACGTAGTTGCCGTTGAATTGGTTGTAGCCAGATTTTTGAACGATACCATCGCCTGCAGCCCAGATAGGAGTGCCAACTGGCGCTGCGTAGTCGGTTCCTCGGTGAGCGCGAACCTTGCCTGTTACTGGGTGTTTTCTATTTGGGTTGAAGTTCGATGTAACCCGACGGAAATCAATCGGTGAGCGCAAGAAGGCTTTCTTCATTGCACGGCCATTTTCGTCGTAGTAGTTACCGCTTTTATCATCTAATACTGCTGTAAAGGTATCGCCTTGGTTTTTAAACACGGCCGCCATAATCTTACCGCGACCAATCACCTCTCCCTCAACGACTTGTTCTTGGTACAAGATCTTAAAGCTGTCGTTGCTACGAATATCTAATGCAAAGTCTATATCCCAACCAAAAATTCCGGCTAGTTCCATAATTTGGTTGGCGGTCAGTCCTGCACCCACACCTGCGTTCCAGAAATTAGACGTGATGCTAGCTTCGGCATAATTGTATTGGTAGGCGACTTCTTTTTTGTCAAAACTGGAAGTGAAAGCATCGCCCGATTTCGTGATCTTAAAGCTTTCAAAGGCATTCAGTCGTCGCTTTAATTGAATCAGGTCATTGTTTTCATCAAAGCCGAACTGCAATACATCGCCAGGCCTTAGATTCGATAGCTGTTTCTCAATGTCGTCATTGGTATTGAGAAGTTTCAGCAGCAGGCGGTATGACAGGCCAATACGTTCGAATAAAACAGATGTACTCTCGCCAGAGCGAACGGTGTATTCCTCCCAATTGAGGACCGCAATCGGCAGTATGTCACCTGAATTAAGCAGTGCAGAGGCGTCGATAGATAGCGGGTAGTGCTTTCCGACCACCAGAGCGTCCGTATCGCTACGCAAGCTGTTAACGTCGGGCAGTAAGAAAATCGCAATGAAAATTACAGCACTAAAAAATGCAATAAAGGCCCGATGCAATATAGGAAGGCGTGCAAAAATAGACAACATGTTCCAGTTCGTATAGTAAATATTGAGAAAATAGACGACGGAATAGTGTAACTGGTTTCAAAATACATCGCTATTCAAGTAAGATGTGTAATTATTATATTTTTGCCAAATCTGTGGGAGTGAACAAGAATGGCGAGTATTGAAGCTGCACTAGCCGAGATCAAACGTGGCGTAGAAGAACTGATTCCAGAAGACGAACTGGTTGCGAAACTAAAAGAAGGTCGTCCTTTACGCATTAAGCTGGGTGCCGATCCAACCGCTCCAGATATCCACCTAGGCCATACGGTTATCTTCAACAAGCTTCGTGCTTTCCAAGAGCTTGGTCATGAAGTGACATTCCTTATCGGTGATTTCACCGCAATGGTTGGTGATCCGTCAGGTAAAAACTCAACACGTCCACCGCTAAGCCGTGAAGACGTATTGAAGAATGCGGAAACTTACAAAGAGCAAGTATTCAAAATTCTAGATCCTGCAAAAACGAAAATTCGTTTCAACTCTGAGTGGCTATCTGAGCTTGGCGCTGAAGGCATGATTCGTCTTGCTTCTAACCAAACTGTTGCTCGTATGCTGGAGCGTGATGATTTCAAAAAGCGTTATGCTGGTGGTCAACCGATCGCAATCCACGAATTCATGTACCCACTTCTACAAGGTCACGACTCTGTTGCACTAGAGAGTGACGTTGAGCTTGGCGGTACTGACCAGAAGTTTAACCTGCTAATGGGGCGTGAACTGCAAAAAGCAGCAGGTCAAAAACCACAAGCGGTACTAATGATGCCACTACTTGTTGGTCTAGACGGCGTTAAGAAAATGTCTAAGTCTGCGCACAACTACATCGGTATCAGCGAAGCACCAAGCGAGATGTTTGGTAAGATCATGTCTATCTCTGACGAGCTAATGTGGAGCTACTACGAGCTGCTGTCTTTCCGTCCTCTTGAAGAAGTTGCGGAACTGAAAGCTGGCGTTGATGCAGGTAAGAACCCACGTGACGTTAAAGTACTGCTTGCTAAAGAGATCATTGCTCGTTTCCATAGTGAAGCAGATGCTGAAGCAGCGGAGCAAGAGTTCGTTAATCGTTTTGCTAAGAACCAAGTGCCTGATGAAATGCCTGAATTCGAATTCGAAGCAGGTCTGCCAATTGCCAACGTTCTAAAAGAAGCGGGTCTAGTAAACTCAACTTCTGATGCAATGCGTATGATCAAGCAAGGCGCGGCTAAGCTTGAAGGCGAAAAAATTGCAGACAGTAAATTCGTACCAGAAGCAGGTACTGCGGTTTACCAAGTCGGTAAGCGTAAATTTGCTCGTATTACGATTAAATAATTTCTAACGATACATGAAAATTTGATCGCGACACGAAAAGGCATCCACGGATGCCTTTTTATTGCCTCCCCTAAAAAAGGACTATTGACAGAAAGTTGACGAAACTTTGATACGCCTATTGCTACACTATGCGCGCTGTCAAATTGACAGTAATTCTGGAGATTTTTATGAACAATACCGACCATCCTCCTAGTTTGAATGGAGAAGAATAACCTGTCTCGGTATTGATCTATTGTCCTGCCGCTCAGGTAGGGTATCTTTGCTTTCCCCCCATCCCTCATTCTTTTCCACACACTAGATTCTAACAAGTAGACACATCAGTCGTTTTTTCGCTCTTGATGCGCCTAGTTATCTGCTAATGGTATATCAGTTATTACTCTTGGTGTACGAGTTATATGCCCTTGGTTTACTAGCATAGGCTATTTGTTTTGATGGTCGTTACCTTTGCCAATCGGGAGATTCGCCATGACGGTAATGAACAACACTTTTTTATCTATTGAAGCTCTGTATTCAGAGCAAGAGATCCAAGCTGTATCGAATGCATTTCAGCAATATGGACGTGAGCAACAAATTAACCTTTTGAATCGTATGCCCGTTGAGGATGCGGTGTTAGTGCTAGGGCAATGTTCTCTTAGTACCATTCAGACTTTACTTAGTGGGCTAGAAGAGCAGGGATTTGAGAAGCGATCTCGGCATTTAGCGCACCAATTAGGGCTGATCTATTCGGAGGTTGAACCACAACAGGGCTACCTTTCAACAGGGGTGATCAGCCACGTTAGGCAACGTATCGGTTGGATTATTGCGTTAGCACTATTGGGCATCGTTTCTGGGCTTATCATTGCTCAATATGAAAATATTCTCGGCCAATTGGTTCTTTTGGCCATTTACATGCCGGTGATAGCAGCGGCTGGTGGTAACACCGGAACACAGGCGGCGACGTTGGTGATCAGAGCGTTAGCCACAGGTGAGCTGAAAAAACGCCAATGGGTAAGCGTTCTCTGGAAGGAGTTTAGAGTCGCTATCTGCTTGGCATTAGCGATTGCTGTGGTCATGATCGGTCGCATTCTATTATTTAGTAATAACCAATCGACCGGTGGTTATGATATCAATATGATCGCTTTCGCGATTGCGGTGGCGCTATTTATCCAGGTGACCATATCAACGGTACTTGGCGCAGGGCTACCGATAGTCGCAAGGCTATGCAAGCTTGACCCTGCTGTACTCGTTAGCCCAGTGTTGGCTTCAGTGGTTGATATCTCTGGGATGTGGATCTATTTTACGGTCGTTAATGGATTTTTGGGCATCGCTTAAATCTATAAAGTTTCGGAAAACCGCTTAGCAATAAACATGGCGCTGAAGATTGAAGACCTTTAGCGCCACTTTTGTTGTTTAAGTAGAAGCTTACACAGAGCTAAACATTACTTAGATTGGTTTTGTGTCTGACTGAATTCGACCACGTCTTGGTAGAAAGTACGTTCAAACTGGGTGATTGGCGCTTCTACTGGCTTGTCTGGATCTTGTTCTTCAGGGAAGTAATCACGGACAAACTGCACAAACAGTGAGTTTGGTTTTCCCGTCTCATCTAAGCCATATCCCGCCATATTGTAACTGCCGTATAGAGAACCGCTCTTTGCTATGATATTGCCTTGGATCGGTGCCTTTCGCATACTTTGGCGGTATTTAAGGGTTCCATCGGTCCCCGAGGTTGGCATGGTATCAATGAGCTTTAGCTGTTGGTCATTATCCGAGATGTAACGAAGCACCTGAACCATGGTTTGTGAGGTGATACGATTGTTTCTTGATAGGCCTGAGCCATCGACAAGTTGGGTTTGGCTAAGGTCGATATTGGCCTTAGTCAGTAGGATCTGTTTTATCGCTTCGATGCCGTTATTGAAACTGCCCGGTTGGATATAGAATGTCGCGCCCAGTGTTTTGGTAAGGTTGTCTGCGATCAGGTTGTCTGATTTTTTCAGCATAGTATCGAGCAAAACGGGGAGCTTATCAGAATGGTGGCGGGCGACTAATGTGGCTTTGTCTGCTTTCGCTTTTTTACCAATAATCACATCACCTTTTACTTCGATTTTCAGTTCTTTAAGAATCGATGTAACGACTTGATAGGTATAAAGCTCAGGGTTTTGAATCGCGAACTTGAGTGGCAGTGGCTTTTTGCGTTCAACCAAGCAACCAGATAGTTGATACGTATTGTCTGGGGTAGTAATGAGATCTAAGTCGCACTGTGTTGCCTTCTGCCCTGAACGCGTGACCGTAGCTGCCGTGGTTGTGACATCAATTGGGTAGTGAGCGGGAATGTAGACCCGTGTATTACCGTTCCGTTTGGTATAAATAGATGCTTGGGCGCAGTTGCCGTCTAAGGTCATCGCGCTCGAAGGGGCGCTGTAACAGACACCTAAAATATCCCAAGGCCAGCCCACCGCTCGCTGATATCCAGTAAAGGCTGTGTTATCGAGATACAGATTCCCCTTAATCGTTGTAGATTGCGATTTAGCGTATTGCGCTAATAGGTTATTTAGGTCTTCTCGTTGCAGAGTCGGGTCACCACTGAAAGTGATAACTGCATCATTAGCAGAATGGGCAATGCTGGTTGTGTAATGAAATTTATCACCTAGCTCTAATTTGGCAGCCAAGGCTGTGATCAGTTTTAGGGTGCTCGCGGGAGGGTAAAGATCATCACTGTTGATGTCTATGCTGTTGACGCTACCATTGAGTGATTGCAGCACCACACTGGTGCTATTGCCTTGAGGGAGCTTATCTAATGGGGAGTACGCAGCTACCGAGCAAGGCACGAGAGAGAGCACTATTGCATAAAATCTGAACATGTTTGTTCCAGTCTGTTTTTTTTCACAACTAGTATGAACTTATCTCAGTAGCGTTCAAAAATCACGCATGTTCTCGATTTTGATATCGGGTTTGTTCTAGAAAAGACTTAAAGGCGGAGTGCGGTGAGAGGAATATTGAGTATCAATTGCAATAAAGGCCCAGCTAACGCCAGACCTTTGCAATATTAGATAACAAACAGAGAGTCTGTTAACACATTAGAACGTGTACATTAGACCAAGACGTACAGTATCTTCATCGCCACGGAAGTCAGCAGCACCGTCTTGTGCTAGGTTACCTTTATCAATGTTGTTGAATAGGTAAGATACGTAAGCGTTGATGTTCTTGTTGAACGCGTAGTCACCAGTGATTTCGAAGAAGTCACTCTTGTCTTTAGTCTGACCATCTTGATCGATTTCTGCTTTTTGGTAAGCGCCCATTAGCGTAAAGCCGTTACCAAAGCCGTATTTAGCCGCGATTTCCACACCGTTGAAGTCAGAATCTTTTTTACTGTCGGTTTCACCCGCAGTGTAAGTACCCGCTAGGTATAGAGAATCGAGTGCGTAGTTAATACCTACGATGGTTGCTTTACCAGTACCTTCATCTTCACCATTATCACCAGCAGAGTAACCTAGACCGAAACCTAGCCCCATAGGAAGGGTGTAAATTGCAGATACGCCGTAAGAGTCCGTGTTTTTGTCTTCGCCAGCAACGTAGTTCGCTTTGAAGTTTAGACCATCTACAAATTCACCTGTGTATAGGATGGTGTTGTTGATTTGCTCATTGCCTGCGCTGATGAAGGTTTTTTGTGTACCCGTAAAGGTTGTAACGTCAGACATTTGTGAGATTTGTACTGCAGCCGTATCTTGACGACCAAAAGAAACCGCACCGAAGTCGCCTTTAAGACCTGCAAACATGTAACGCTGTTCGAAGTTATCCGTTTTATCGGCAGCATTAGTAGAGTTTGCTACTTTTTGCTCTGCTTCATAAAAACCAAAACCGCTTAGCGTGTCAGTGATTTCCGTAGTACCGCCAATGTTTAGACGGAAACGGCTCTTGTTGCTCATTGTACCGTCAATTTCTTCACCGCTGTCGGTACCGTTGAAATCGCCTCGGAATTCCGCACGGCCACCAACGTTCAGCTCAGTGCCATCTTCGCTGTATACGGTAGCTGCGTTCGCACCCATTGATAGTGTTGATGTCACTGCTAGAGCGATCAGAGTTTTGTTATTCATGTTATTGATTCCTAATTACTGTCCATAATTTATTAATCAAGGGGTTAGCCCCTTTTTTGTGTATTTGTGTCTTGCCTGCATTAACCAAGCTTCATCATCATGCATAGAGCAAAAAGAGTGTGGAAGTCGCTAGAACAATTCACGGGTTACTTTTTACCTCTAAAGTTCCGTATTCAGTTAGTAAAATGATATCAACAATATAATGAACACTGTTTTATTGTATTTTATGATGCTCAAGTCGCTGTTTTAAAATTGATTTTATAAAAATGTGATCTGTGTTTCTTTGGTTTGTTTTTGTTTTGTTTAGATATTCTGCGGCTGACTTATTGATGAGGGTGCTGGTATTGATTTGTATGATGTTTGTAAGTTAGACCTAGATAAAGCTTTTATAATACCAGGTGGAATAAAGATGATTTAGCTATCAAGTTTGTTTACACTAAGCTAAATCATTTTGTTTCTATTCCCCACTGATATAGGTTGGGGGATTTATGTAGGCCAAAGAAAGATTTGGCATAGAGGTAGAAAATGGAAAAGGTTCCAATGACAGTACGTGGCGCACAGCAGCTACGTGACGAATTAGATCGCTTACTTAAGCTACGCCCTGTTATCTCAGCTGCGATTGGTGAAGCTCGTGAACTCGGCGATTTGAAAGAGAATGCTGAGTATCACGCCGCTCGTGAAGAGCAAGGTATTTGTGAAGCTCAAATTAGAGATATCGAATACAAGCTATCACTGGCTCAGATCATTGATGTGACTCAGATGGATAATACGGGCAAGATTATCTTCGGTACGACCGTTACTTTAATCGATGTTGATACAGATGAAGAGGTTCGCTACCAAATCGTTTCAGAAGACGAAGCAGACATCAAAACGGGTCGCATTTCAGTGAAATCGCCAATTGCTCGTGGTCTTATCGGTAAAATGGAAGGCGACGAAGTCATGATCTCTACCCCAGGTGGCGACAAAGACTTCGAAATCGACAAAGTAGAATACATCTAATTGAATTTTCTTTGTTTCTGATAGCAAAAAGGTCGCTAAATGCGACCTTTTTCGTTTCTCACGCTACACTAAAAGATACGCGCTTTGGCTTTCTCTTGGTGGCGTTAGCTTTGATGACGCTAACTTATTTACGTGGAATCTCGATTTTACGTGCTTCTGACTGACGGAACAGTACTAGAACTTTACCAATAGTCTGTACTTTCTCAGCTTTAGTTTCACGTACAATTGCATCGATAATTAGCTGCTTAGTCTCACGATCTTCTGATGCAACTTTAATCTTGATCAGTTCGTGGTGGTCTAGAGCTAACTCGATTTCCGCTAGAACAGCTTCAGTAAGTCCATTTGCGCCCATTAGCACGACAGGTTTTAAACTGTGAGCTAGGCCCTTTAGATGCTGCTTTTGTTTGGTACTTAGGTTCATTACGCGGCCAGTTTTCTTTATGATTAGGGTTGAAAAAACCTATTTTAACGCCATCTAAAGCTGAAGACTATAATTTATTCAGCATTTAGTACTTTCCTCCAATTTAGGTATCCAATGAGCAAACAGAAACACTCGGCCAGTTCAGGCCGTTGGTTGAAGGAACACTTCGACGACAAGTATGCAAACGAAGCACGAAAAAAAGGCTATCGTTCACGTGCTTATTTCAAAATGGAAGAGATTCAAACGAGAGATAAATTACTGTCTCCTGGGATGACCATTGTAGATTTGGGCGCAGCGCCTGGCGGTTGGTCTCAATATGCTGCTAAGATTGTTGGAGACAACGGACAAATCATTGCGTGTGACTTACTACCAATGGATCCGGTTGCTGGAGTGAGCTTCTTACAGGGCGATTTCCGTGAAGATGCAGTACTCGAAGCGTTATTAGAACGTATTCAACCAAACATGGTTGATGTGGTGATGTCAGATATGGCACCTAATATCGCGGGCAACAATTCCGTGGATCAGCCGAGAGCTATGTATTTAGTTGAATTAGCATTGGATATGTGTCGACAAGTTCTAGCTACCAATGGTAGTTTTGTTGTTAAAGTATTCCAAGGCGAAGGGTTTGACCAATACGTTAAAGATGTCCGAGAGATATTTAGAACTGTAAAAGTCAGAAAACCCGATTCTTCTCGAGCTCGTTCGCGTGAAGTATTTATTGTAGCCACTGGTTACAAAGGTTAACGATTCTCTTTTAATAAGTGAGAGTTAACAATATGGCTACAGGTGACAAACTGTAGTACCCTACCTTTAATTACAATTAGTTATCGAGAGGCTGACACCTTGAGTGACATGGCAAAAAATTTAATTCTGTGGCTTGTTATCGCTGTAGTGTTGATGTCGGTATTCCAGAGCTTTGGCCCTGGTGACAATAATGGCAGAGCAGTTGATTACACCACGTTTGTACAGGAAGTTGGCCAAGGCCAGATTCAAGACGCGCAATTCAATAACAGTGAGATCACTTTCACACGTCGTGGTGGTGGCTCTAAGTATGTAACTTACATGCCTGTTTATGATCAAAAGCTACTTGATGACTTAATTAATCAAAACGTAAAAGTTCAGGGCACACCACCTGAAGAGCAGAGCCTACTAGGTACTATCTTCATCTCATGGTTCCCAATGATCTTACTGATTGGTGTATGGATTTTCTTCATGCGTCAAATGCAAGGCGGTGGCGGCGGCGGTAAAGGCGCGATGTCTTTCGGTAAGAGTAAAGCTCGAATGATGAGCGAAGAACAGATCAAAACGATGTTTGCGGATGTTGCTGGTTGTGACGAAGCAAAAGAAGACGTGAAAGAGCTTGTAGATTACCTTCGTGATCCAAGCCGCTTCCAAAAGCTAGGTGGTAAGATCCCGACGGGTATTCTGTTGGTTGGCCCTCCTGGTACGGGTAAAACATTGCTTGCAAAAGCGATTGCCGGTGAAGCGAAAGTACCGTTCTTTACTATCTCTGGTTCTGATTTCGTTGAAATGTTTGTGGGTGTTGGTGCATCTCGTGTGCGTGACATGTTCGAACAAGCGAAGAAAGCAGCCCCTTGTATCATCTTTATCGATGAAATCGATGCGGTAGGTCGCCAACGTGGTGCCGGTGTTGGTGGTGGTCACGATGAGCGTGAGCAAACACTGAACCAAATGCTGGTTGAGATGGATGGTTTCGAAGGTAACGAAGGTATTATCGTTATCGCGGCAACTAACCGTCCAGATGTACTCGACCCAGCACTGCTTCGTCCTGGTCGTTTTGACCGTCAAGTTGTGGTTGGTCTGCCGGATGTACGTGGTCGTGAACAGATCCTTAAAGTGCATATGCGTAAAGTGCCACTAGCTGGTGATGTTGAACCTTCTCTGATTGCTCGTGGTACACCAGGTTTCTCTGGTGCAGATCTTGCGAACCTTGTGAACGAAGCGGCACTGTTTGCAGCTCGTGGCAACAAGCGCAACGTATCAATGGTTGAGTTTGAACTTGCGAAAGACAAAATCATGATGGGTGCAGAGCGCCGTTCAATGGTGATGTCTGAAGAAGTGAAAGAGTCAACGGCTTACCACGAAGCAGGTCACGCCATTGTTGGTCGTTTGGTACCTGAACACGATCCTGTGTACAAAGTGTCAATCATTCCACGTGGTCGTGCGCTTGGTGTAACTATGTATCTACCAGAGCAAGACCGTGTAAGCATGTCTCGCCAACATCTAGAATCAATGATTTCTAGCTTGTATGGTGGTCGTCTTGCGGAAGAATTAATCTATGGTAAAGACAAGGTTTCGACGGGAGCGTCTAACGATATCGAACGTGCAACGGACATTGCTCGTAAGATGGTCACGCAGTGGGGTTTCTCTGAGAAGCTGGGTCCTCTTCTTTATGCTGAAGAAGAAGGCGAAGTTTTCCTAGGTCGTGGTATGAGCCAAGCGAAACATGTTTCTGACGATACCACTAAGCTTATCGATGAAGAGATTCGTATTCTAATTGACCGCAACTATGATCGTGCGAAGCAGATTCTTGAAGATAACATGGATATCATGCACTCGATGAAAGATGCGCTAATGAAGTTCGAAACGATCGATGCTGGTCAGATTGATGACTTGATGGAACGTAAAGACGACATTCGTGAGCCTGCTGGTTGGGGTGATCAGGCGAAAGCAGAACCTGCGAAGGAAGAAGCTAAACCTGAAGCGAAATCAGAAGAACAAGCCGAAGCTAAAGCTGCAGAGCCAAAAGTTGAAGAAGTTAAATCTGAATCAGATGATGCTCAAAACAAAGACTCTTAATCACTAAGTTATTAATTAAAACCCTGAGTGCGCTCAGGGTTTTTCTGTTTCTAGCCTACGGTGTTTTACTCTTTAAGAGCAGTTTTCCATGATATTAAAAGCAAATAGCAAAACTCTTATTCTAGACCGCCCACATGTGATGGGTATTCTCAATGTCACGCCGGACTCCTTCTCTGATGGAGGCAAGTTCAATTCATTGAACAGTGCCATCCAGCAAGCTGAGCGGATGATTCAAGCTGGTGTGAGTATTATTGATATTGGTGGTGAATCGACCCGTCCTGGTGCTCCCGATGTCTCTTTAGAAGAAGAGTTAGCGCGAGTTATCCCTGCAATAGAAGCGATTCGTACTAAGTTTGATGTTTGGATCTCTATCGATACAAGTAAAGCGGAAGTGATGCGTCAGGCTGTTGCAGCGGGTGCTGACCTGATTAATGATGTGCGCGCACTGCAAGAGCCCGGAGCCATAGAGGCTGCTGCTTCGGCCAATGTCCCAGTATGCCTGATGCACATGAAAGGCCAGCCAAGAACCATGCAAGCCAACCCCAATTACGCTGATGTCCTAACAGATGTTGAAGCGTTTTTAAAAGAAAGGGTGGAAGCTTGTGAGGCGGCCGGCATCTCAAAGGAGCAGCTGATTCTGGACCCCGGTTTTGGTTTTGGTAAAACTATGGAACATAACTATCACCTTTTAGCGCATCTTGAAAAGTTTCATGCGCTTGGCTTGCCAGTTTTAGCGGGGATGTCGAGAAAATCGATGATCTTTAAGCTGTTAGACAAACGCCCTGCTGATTGCATGGTCGCTAGTGTGACGTGCGCGACGATCGCGGCAATGAAAGGTGCACAAATTATTCGCGTTCACGATGTTGAAGATACATTGGAAGCGATGAAGATAATCGAAGTGATGAACAACAATCACTAATCATAATTAAGGAAATCAATATGTCTGATAAAAGGCGTTATTTCGGCACAGATGGTGTACGTGGCAAAGTGGGTCAGTACCCAATTACTCCTGATTTTGTTCTTAAATTAGGCTGGGCAGCAGGTCGAGTGCTTGCAAAACAGGGCACAAAGAAAGTCATTATTGGTAAAGATACTCGTATCTCTGGTTACATGCTTGAGTCAGCATTAGAAGCAGGCCTTGCAGCTGCGGGTCTTCAAGCAACATTTACCGGCCCTATGCCAACACCTGCAGTGGCGTATCTAACACAAACTTTCCGCGCTGAAGCAGGAATTGTTATCTCTGCATCGCATAACCCATACTACGATAACGGTATCAAATTCTTCTCTTCAGAGGGAACGAAACTGCCAGACGATATTGAACTGGCGATCGAAGCGGAACTGGATAAAGATATCGAATGTGTCGATTCATCGGAACTAGGGAAAGCGGCACGTTTAACCGATGCGGCTGGGCGTTACATCGAGTTTTGTAAGAGTACGTTCCCAAATCAGATGACCCTTGCAGGGATGAAGATTGTGGTTGATTGCGCGCATGGCGCAACTTACCACATTGCGCCTGCGGTATTTAAAGAATTGGGTGCTGAAGTTGTTGCGATTGGTGTTGAGCCTAACGGTACTAATATCAACCACGAAGTAGGCGCGACAGACGTACGCGCTCTGCAGGCAAAGGTTGTTGAAGAAAAAGCGGCATTAGGCCTTGGCTTTGATGGTGACGGTGATCGTATCATCATGGTCGATGAACTTGGCAATAAGGTTGACGGCGACCAAATCGCTTACATTATTGCTCGCGACGCACTGCGTCGTGGTGAGTTGAAAGGCGGCGTTGTTGGTACACTTATGACCAACCTTGGTATGGAAAACGGCCTTAAGCAGTTAGGTATTCCATTTGTGCGTGCTGCTGTCGGTGACCGCTATGTCATGGAGCAACTTCTGGCGAAAGGCTGGAAAATCGGCGCTGAAAACTCGGGTCACGTTATCCTATTAGATAAAGTGACGACAGGTGATGCTATCGTCGCTGCGCTACAAGTATTGGCTTCGGTTGTCGATAGCCAAATGACACTGAACGAACTTTCTCAAGGCATGACGCTATACCCTCAAGTTCTAGAAAACGTCCGTTTCAGCGGAGATTCAAACCCGTTGGAAGCAGATGCAGTAAAAACAGCGGTTGTCGAAGTAGAAGCAGAGCTTGGTGAAAAGGGGCGTGTACTGTTGCGTAAGTCTGGTACTGAGCCACTGCTGCGTGTGATGGTTGAAGGCGAAGATGCGGAACTTGTTCAAGCGTCAGCGCTTAAAATTGCAGATGCAGTGAAAGCAAGTTGCTAATTGAGTTTTTTATCTCAGGTGCAGTGAAGGATGCTTGCTGTGAAAAATCGTTGAGTGGCATAAAAATCGCTGACTGACATAGTGAATAAAGCGACATAAATAAGTTTTATGTCGCTTTTGGCCTTTTTTTGACCGTTCGCTTGGTAAAGGCTTATTTTTTAGTAAATTCCCCTTGTCAGCCATCGCTGCATTCGCTAGTATTGCTCGGCCTTCAGTTAGGAGGTCGCTAGCCTTGTTCTAAAAAGTGTTTTTTGAACGGCGCTGGCTCAACAATTAGGAACATAGGTGGAAAAATGTTTACAGTTCTACTTGTGATTTACCTGTTGGCAGCGCTTGGTGTAATTGGCCTAGTGTTGATTCAACAAGGTAAAGGCGCAGATATGGGAGCCTCTTTCGGTGCTGGCGCTTCAAACACTGTGTTTGGTGCTGGTGGCTCAGGAAATTTCCTTACCCGAATGACTGCAGTTTTTGCAACTACATTTTTTATCCTTAGCTTAGTGCTTGGTAATATGTCTACACATAAGACTGAGTCACAATGGATTGACCCGACCCAAGGTCAGGTAATTCAGCAAGCTGATGGTGCAGTGAGTGAAGTTCCGGCGCAAGGCGACGAAATTCCACAATAATCTGTAAAAAGACTTAATGCCGAGATGGTGAAATTGGTAGACACGCTAGCATGAGGTGCTAGTGCCTTAGGGTGTGAGGGTTCGAGTCCCTCTCTCGGCACCATGTTTACAAACTTGTAAAACATCTTGTTGAGCGTATAATGCTCGCAAGTCGGACGCGGGATGGAGCAGTTTGGTAGCTCGTCGGGCTCATAACCCGAAGGTCGTCGGTTCAAATCCGGCTCCCGCAACCAATTTCAATGCTATTATATAGCTTGTATTGGCAGCAAGTTTGCACAGTGTGAACCTCACTGTGAGTTAAGTGTAATATCGAATGTGATGACACTTAACATATAAGGGTCCAGCAACAAAAACCCCGGCTTATACGGGGTTTTTTGTTATCTAAACATTTGTAAATGCGTTTAGATAATGTTTGCTTGGAATTTAAATTGGGCTTTGAGCCCTTTTTTTGTTTCTGGAGTGGTTAAATGACTGGTTTAGAAAGACAACTTACTGAAATGCTTGACGCTCCAGTAGCAGCATCAGGTTATGAGTTAGTTGGATTAGAATTTATTCGTGCTGGTGAGCACTCAACGCTACGTATTTACATCGATTCACCCAACGGTATCAATGTAGATGACTGCGCTGAAGTTAGTCACCAAGTAAGTGCCGTAATGGATGTTGAAGATCCAATTTCAGTGGCTTATAACCTTGAAGTGTCTTCACCAGGTTTAGAGAGACCACTGTTCAAAGCAGAGCATTACCAACAATTTATTGGTCACGAGGTAAGCATCGTTTTGAAAATGGCTGTCGGCAACCGTCGCAAATGGAAAGGTGATATCCAATCTATCGAAGGCGAGACAGTAAAAGTATTGGTTGAAGGGCAAGAAGAAGAATTTGTCCTAAGCAATATTGCAAAAGCGAACCTGATCCCTAAATTTTAGTTCTCCTAGAGAGAAGAGCTTAAGAGGCTAGATTAATGAACAAAGAAATTTTAGCGGTAGTAGAAGCTGTTTCTAACGAGAAAGCAGTTCCTCGTGAGCGTATTTTTGAAGCGCTTGAAATCGCGCTTGCAACAGCTACAAAAAAGAAAAGCGAACTGGAAATCGAAGTTCGTGTTGAAATTGACCGTAAAACGGGTGATTTCGAAACTTTCCGTCGCTGGGAAGCCGTTGAAGAAGTTGAATTTCCAACTAAAGAGATCTCTCTTGAAGCTGCAAAGTACGATGACCCAGAGATCGAACTTGGCGGTTTCATCGAAGATGACATCGAATCGGTAACATTTGACCGCATTACGACTCAAACGGCTAAGCAAGTTATCGTACAGAAAGTACGTGAAGCTGAACGCGCTCAAATCGTTGAACAGTTTATTGATAATGAAGGTGAGCTAATCACTGGCGCAGTTAAGAAAGTTAACCGTGACACTGTTATTCTAGACCTAGGCAATAACGCTGAAGCGGTAATTCTTCGTGATGACCAGCTTCCTCGTGAAAACTTCCGTCCAGGCGACCGTGTTCGCGGTCTTTTGTACGCAGTTAAGCCTGAAGCTCGTGGTTTCCAACTGTTCGTTACTCGTTCTAAGCCTGAAATGCTTGCTGAACTATTCCGTGTTGAAGTGCCTGAGATTGGTGAAGAGCTAATTGAGCTTAAAGGTGCTGCACGTGACGCGGGTTCTCGTGCTAAAATCGCAGTGAAAACAAACGACAAACGCATTGACCCAGTGGGTGCGTGTGTTGGTATGCGTGGCGCACGTGTACAAGCGGTTTCTAACGACCTTGGCGGTGAGCGTATCGATATCGTACTTTGGGACGATAACCCTGCTCAATTCGTTATCAACGCAATGGCGCCTGCTGATGTAGCTTCTATCATCGTTGATGAAGATGCACACTCTATGGATATCGCTGTTGAAGCGGATAACCTAGCACAAGCGATTGGTCGTAGCGGTCAAAACGTACGCCTAGCGTCTCAACTTACTGGTTGGGAACTGAACGTGATGACCGTTGCTGATCTAGAGAAGAAGCACCAAGAAGAAGCGGTTGCTTCTATTGAAAACTTCATGAAGCACCTAGATATTGAAGAAGACTTCGCTCAAATGCTTGTTGAAGAAGGCTTCTCTACACTAGAAGAAGTGGCTTACGTACCAGTAAACGAGCTTCTTGAAGTAGACGGTCTAGATGAAGGCATCGTTGAAGAATTGCGTAACCGTGCAAAAGATGCTCTAACGACTCTAGCACTTGCGAAAGAAGAAACTTTCGACGGTGTTGAACCTGCTGAAGACTTGATAGCACTTGAAGGACTTGAGCGTGAAATGGCTTACAAGCTAGCAGCAAAAGGTGTAGCTACATTGGAAGACCTAGCTGACCAAGGCGTTGATGAACTAGAAGGCATTGAAGACCTAACTGCAGAGCGTGCGGGCGAGCTAATTATGGCTGCGCGTAACATCTGTTGGTTCGGCGACGAAGAATAACTCAGCAAGGAGAGAGAGCGGTATGACACAATTAACAGTTAAAGCACTGAGTGAAGAGATTGGTACGCCAGTTGACCGCTTAATTGAACAACTTGCTGATGCTGGCATGAAGAAGTCAGGGTCGGATCAAGTCACTGACTCAGAGAAGCAAACATTGCTAACGCACCTTAAAAAGGAGCATGGCGATACTTCTGGTGAGACAGAGCCGACTCGTTTAACTCTTCAACGCAAGACCCGCAGCACGTTAAGTGTTGCCGCTGGAGGCGGTAAGAGTAAGGATGTTCAAGTAGAGGTACGCAAAAAGCGTACTTACGTGAAGCGCAGCGCTATTGAAGATGAAGCGAAACGTGAAGCTGAGGAAGCAGCATCACGTGAAGCGGAAGAGAAAGCACGTCAAGAAGCTGAAGAGCTTGCGAAACGTGAAGCTGCAGAGAAAGCACAGCGCGAAGCTGAAGAAAAAGCAACACGTGAAGCGGATGCAAAACGTGAGGCTGAAGAAAAAGCTCAACGCGCCCAAGCTGAAAAGGCTAAAAAAGACATGAATTCAAAAAATGCAGACGCTAACGCACAAGCGAAAAAAGAAGCGGATGAACTAAAAGCTCGTCAAGAGCTAGAAGCAACTCGTAAAGCGGAAGCTGAAGCCGCTAAACTTGTTGAAGAAGCTCGTAAGCTAGCTGAAGAAAACCAAGCTCGCTGGACTGAAGAAGAGAAGAAGAAGAAAGAACAAGAGAAGTCAGCGGACTACCATGTGACAACTTCTACTTACGCTCGTGAAGCTGAAGATGCAGCGGATCAGAAAGAAGAGAAAGCGCCTCGTCGTCGTAAGAAAAAAGCAGCGCCAGCTAACCAGCCTGGTAACAACCGTGGCGGTCGTAACCAACGTGGTCGCGGCGCTAAAGGTAAGCTCGCTAAACCAACTTCAATGCAGCAAGGTTTCGATAAGTCAGCGACTGTTGCGAAATCTGACGTTGCTATCGGCGAAACTATCGTTGTTTCTGAACTGGCAAGCAAAATGTCAGTGAAAGCAACAGAAGTTATCAAAGTAATGATGAAGATGGGCGCTATGGCGACTATCAACCAAGTGATCGACCAAGAAACAGCACAACTTGTTGCTGAAGAAATGGGACACAAGGTTATTCTACGTAAAGAAAACGAACTTGAAGAAGCAGTACTAGCTGACCGTGATAACGATGCTATCGCTGAAGGTCGTGCTCCTGTTGTTACTATCATGGGTCACGTTGACCACGGTAAAACTTCAACACTTGATTACATCCGTAAAGCACACGTTGCTTCTGGCGAAGCTGGCGGTATCACGCAGCACATTGGTGCTTACCACGTAGATACAGACAACGGTATGATCACTTTCCTTGATACTCCTGGACACGCGGCGTTTACAGCTATGCGTGCTCGTGGTGCTCAAGCGACAGATATCGTTGTACTAGTAGTAGCAGCAGACGATGGCGTAATGCCACAAACAATCGAAGCAATCCAGCACGCGAAAGCGGCAGGCGTTCCTCTGATTGTTGCTGTGAACAAGATCGATAAAGAAGGTGCAAACCCAGATAACGTTAAGAATGAGCTAGCTCAATACGACGTTATCCCTGAAGAATGGGGCGGCGAGAACATCTTCGTTCACATCTCTGCAAAACAGGGTACAAACATCGATGCTCTTCTAGAAGCAATCCTTCTTCAGTCTGAAGTTCTTGAACTTACAGCGGTTAAAGAAGGCATGGCGTCTGGTGTTGTTGTTGAATCTCGTCTTGATAAAGGTCGTGGTCCAGTTGCAACAGTACTAGTACAGTCTGGTACTCTAAACAAAGGCGACATCGTTCTTTGTGGTCAAGAGTATGGCCGTGTTCGTGCAATGCGTGATGAGAACGGCAGAGACATCGAAACTGCAGGGCCATCTATCCCTGTAGAAATTCTAGGTCTTTCTGGCGTACCTGCATCAGGTGACGAAGCGACTGTTGTACGTGATGAGCGTAAAGCACGTGAAGTTGCGAACTACCGTCAAGGTAAATTCCGTGATGTTAAACTAGCTCGCCAACAAAAAGCGAAACTAGAGAACATGTTCGCGAACATGACAGCTGGCGAAGTAGCTGAGCTGAACGTTGTACTTAAAGCTGACGTTCAAGGTTCTGTAGAAGCGATTGCTGACTCTCTACTGAAACTGTCAACTGACGAAGTGAAAGTGAACATCGTAGGTTCTGGTGTTGGTGGTATTACTGAAACTGATGCAACTCTTGCTGCAGCTTCTAACGCTATCATCCTTGGTTTCAACGTTCGTGCTGACGCAACTGCGCGTAACACGGTTCAGAACGAAAACCTAGATCTACGTTACTACTCAATCATTTACCAACTGATTGACGAAGTTAAACAGGCGATGGGCGGTATGCTTGCTCCTGAATTCCGTCAAGAGATCATTGGTCTTGCACAAGTTCGTGACGTATTTAAGTCGCCTAAACTTGGTGCAATCGCTGGTTGTATTGTTACTGAAGGTACGATTAAGCGTAGCAACCCAATCCGTGTACTTCGTGAAAACGTTGTTATCTACGAAGGTGAACTAGAGTCACTTCGTCGCTTTAAAGATGATGTTCAAGAAGTTAAGAACGGTTACGAGTGTGGTGTCGGCGTTAAGAACTACAACGACGTTCGCGTTGGTGACCAGATCGAAGTATTCGAAATCGTTGAGGTTAAACGTACTCTAGACTAATCAGTCTGTACGACTCGACATATTGACTAAGGTTACTAACATTACTAGTAAAGGTAATAAGTAATCGGTTGTTGAATACACCATGGGGGGCTGGTAATTACCAAGCCCCCCATCTTTCTAAGTGAGAAAAGAAAATGTCAAAAGAATTTAGCCGCACACAACGTGTGTCTCAGCAGCTTCAAAAAGAGCTAGCACTTATCCTACAACGTGAAGTTCGTGACTCGCGCATCGGTATGGTAACCATCTCAGACGTAGAAGTGTCTCGTGACCTTGCTTACGCAAAAGTATTCGTTACTTTCCTATGTATTGGTGAGCAAACACCTGAATCATGTCTTGCTGCGCTTAAAGAGCACGAAGTGCCAATCCGTATGGCACTAGGCAAGCGTATTCGTCACCGTTTAACGCCTGAAGTTCGCTTTACTTACGACAACACACTAGTAGAAGGCATGCGTATGTCTAACCTAGTCAGTGAAGTTCTAAACGATGATAAGCGTAAGCAACAAGAAGCTGGCCGTACTGACGAAACTCAGTCTAAGGGCGAAGACTAATGGCTCGCCGTCGTAAAGGTCGCCCTATTAACGGGGTAATTTTGTTAGATAAGCCAACAGGCATTTCGTCTAATGATGCACTGCAAAAAGTAAAGCGTATTTACTTTGCAGAGAAGGCAGGGCACACCGGTGCTCTGGATCCTCTTGCGACTGGCATGCTGCCAATTTGTCTTGGTGAAGCAACGAAGTTCTCTCAGTTTCTTCTAGATTCTGATAAGCGCTACGTAGTGATCGCTAAGCTTGGTGAGCGTACCAATACCTCCGATTCAGATGGTGAAGTGGTAGAAACTCGTGATGTAAACGTGACTCAAGAACAACTTGAGCGTTGTATCGAAACCTTCAAAGGTGAAACTGACCAGATCCCTTCAATGTTCTCTGCATTGAAATATCAAGGTAAGCCTTTGTATGAATACGCACGTGCAGGTATCGAGGTTCCTCGTGAGTCTCGTAAGATCACTGTGTACTCTATTGAACTGCTTCGCTTTGAAGGCGATGAAGTTGAGATGGAAGTGCATTGCTCAAAAGGTACTTACATCCGCACAATCACCGACGATCTTGGTGAGATGCTAGGTTGTGGTGCTCACGTGACCATGCTTCGCCGTACTGGTGTAGCAAAGTACCCTTACGAGCGAATGGTAACGTTGGAACAACTGAACGAGATCTTAGAGCAAGCGCAGGCGCAAGAAATTGCACCGAAAGAGCTACTTGATCCACTGTTGATGCCAATGGACACTGCTGTTGAAGACTTACCAGAAGTTAATTTGAATGCGGAACTGACTGACCTAGTTCAGCACGGTATGCCTGTTCAAGTTGCTGGTGCCCCAACGGAAGGTACGGTTCGCATGACAAGCGGTGAAGAGAAGCTGTTTGTCGGCGTTGCTCAAATTGCTGAAGATGGCCGAGTAGCACCGAAACGTTTGGTTGTTTTCAGAGATGAAGAACCACAAGCGAGTGCTTAAATCGAGTTAGATATTCGCGCTGAGTCGTTAAAGACGAGCAAATAAGGCAGAAAGCGGACGCCGAATTTAGGTAGTTCGCTTTTTTCGTTTCTAAGGCGTTCGATTGTTATTGCACCAACTGACAAACTTCCCTATAATCCTCGGCTCGCGTAGCGGCTGAATCAGAGATTGGCTGCTACAAATATTAAACTACTCTTATCAGGAGAGAATTATGTCTCTGAATGCAGAAACTAAAGCAGCAATCGTTGCAGAATACGCACGCGCTGAAGGCGATACTGGTTCACCAGAAGTACAAGTAGCACTACTAACTGCTTCTATCAACCACCTTCAAGGTCACTTCAAAGCACACAAAGGCGATCACCACAGCCGTCGTGGTCTTCTACGTATGGTTTCTAGCCGTCGTAAGCTTCTTGACTACCTGAAAGGTAAAGACCTTTCTCGTTACCAAGATCTAATCAAGCGCCTAGGCCTACGTCGCTAATAGCGATGTCTGCAAAGACTGTTTGAAGAAAAGGAGCATTTATTGCTCCTTTTTTTGTGCCTGAAAGACAGAGTTTGAAGTAATTCACGGAGCTTTTTCAGCGCGAAAATATCCCTGTATATAAAAATAGTTTATACTATGCCTCGCCTGTACAGCTATCTGTATAGGTATTATACGACCCAGAAGTTACAGTCACAGATGTCGGCCAATAGGTCGCGACTATTCAAAGTGGATGCTCGTTGTATTTTCGATATAACGAATCAATTCCGTCTGCTTTGACTAGTCGCGATTGGTGATTTTTGGGTTCCAACTTACTGACTCTAAAGAGCACTCTTTAGATAAAGGAAATACAATGTTTGAGAAACCAGTTGTAAAAACGTTTCAGTACGGTAACCACACAGTTACTCTAGAAACTGGCGTTATTGCTCGTCAAGCTACTGCAGCAGTTATGGTAACAATGGACGATACTTCAGTATTCGTATCTGTTGTTGGTAAAAAAGAAGCGGTAGAAGGTCAAGACTTCTTCCCTCTAACAGTTAACTACCAAGAGCGTACATACGCTGCTGGTAAAATCCCAGGTGGCTTCTTCAAGCGTGAAGGTCGTCCATCTGAAGGCGAAACACTAACGGCTCGTCTAATCGACCGTCCAATTCGTCCTCTTTTCCCAGATTCATTCAAGAACGAAGTTCAAGTTATCGCTACAGTAATGTCTGTAAACCCAGACGTTCAACCTGATATGGTAACAATGATCGGTACTTCAGCAGCTCTTGCTATCTCTGGTATCCCGTTCAACGGTCCAATCGGTGCTGCACGCGTAGGTCACATCGACGGTCAACTTGTTCTTAACCCAAGCACAACTGAACTTGAAACTTCTAAACTAGACCTAGTGGTTTCTGGTACTGAAGGTGCGGTTCTTATGGTTGAATCTGAAGCTGATAACCTAACTGAAGAAGAAATGCTTTCTGCAGTTGTTTTCGGTCACGATCAACAACAAGTTGTTATCAACGCTATCAACGAGTTCGCAGCAGAAGTTGCTACTCCAGCGTGGAACTGGGAAGCACCAGTAGTAAACACTGAGCTTAAAGCTCGTGTTGCTGAGCTTGCAGAAGCTCGTCTATCTGACGCTTACCAAATCACTGAAAAAATGGCTCGTTACGAGCAAGTTGGCGCAATCAAGAACGATGTTGTTGAAGCACTACTAGCTCAAGACGAAGAACTAAACGAGCGCGAAATCCGCGGCATGCTTGGTTCTCTAGAGAAAAACGTTGTACGTAGCCGCATCATCGCTGGCAACCCACGTATCGACGGTCGTGAAAAAGACATGGTTCGTGCGCTAGACGTACGCACTGGTGTTCTTCCACGTACACACGGTTCTTCTCTATTCACTCGTGGTGAAACTCAAGCTATCGTTACTGCTACTCTTGGCACACAACGTGATGCTCAAATCATCGATGAGCTAACAGGCGAGCGTAAAGACAACTTCCTACTACACTACAACTTCCCTCCATACTGTGTTGGCGAAACTGGTTTTGTAGGTTCTCCTAAGCGTCGTGAAATCGGCCACGGTAAGCTAGCTAAGCGTGGTATCGCTGCAGTAATGCCTTCTGTTGATGAGTTCCCATACACAGTTCGTGTTGTATCGGAAATCACTGAATCTAACGGTTCTTCTTCAATGGCTTCTGTATGTGGTACATCTCTAGCGCTTATGGATGCTGGTGTTCCAATCAAGTCTTCTGTTGCGGGTATCGCAATGGGTCTTGTTAAAGAAGGCGACGACTTCGTTGTTCTTTCTGACATCCTTGGCGACGAAGATCACCTAGGTGACATGGACTTTAAAGTAGCAGGTACTAACGAAGGTATCACAGCTCTTCAAATGGACATCAAGATCGAAGGTATCACTAAAGAGATCATGCAAATTGCTCTTAACCAAGCGCAAGGTGCACGTAAGCACATCCTTTCTGTAATGGATGAAGCTATCTCTGGTGCTCGTGAAGATATCTCTGAATTCGCTCCACGTATCCACACAATGAAAATCAGCTCTGATAAGATCAAAGATGTTATCGGTAAAGGCGGCGCAGTTATCCGTGCTCTTTGTGAAGAAACGGGTACGACAATCGAAATCGAAGACGATGGTACAATCAAGATTGCTGCTACTGAAGGCGCAGCTGCTAAAGAAGCTATCCGTCGTATCGAAGAGATCACAGCTGAAGTTGAAGTTGGCCGCATTTACCAAGGTAAAGTTGCTCGTCTAGCTGACTTCGGTGCATTCGTTACGATCCTTCCTGGTAAAGATGGTCTAGTACACATCTCGCAAATCGCTGATAAGCGCGTTGAGAAAGTGTCTGACTACCTAACTGAAGGTCAAGAAGTACCAGTTAAGGTTCTTGAAATTGACCGTCAAGGCCGTGTACGTCTAAGCATGAAAGAAGCAGTTGAAACGCCAGTTGAAGGCGAAGCTCCTGCTGCTGAGTAATTCTCAGTGTGTCGATGGTGATATCGCTTTTTAGTGATTTCTAACCTTTCGGCAACAAAGCATGTTATAAAGGGGAGCATATCGCTCCCCTTTTTTATTGCGGTCATAACAGGAGTAATTATTTGTGAAATGGTTTCAAACCGCGAGTATGTGTTTACTGCTTGTACTAACAGGTTGTGCGACAACATCAGATGACACCTCACGTTGGGTTTATCCACCGATGGCTGTGCCACTGCAACCAAGCGTTCAGCAAGAAGTTCAAATTGCTCGCCTTAGTCAGTTGTTGCAGCGCCCAGACTTGAACGATGAAGTTCGAGCTAAGATGCTGTTTGAACGCGGTAACTACTACGACAGTGTTGGCCTACGTGACCTAGCGCGTCTTGACTTCAACCAATCTCTTTCATTGAACCCTGCTCAACCTGATATCTTTAATCTTTTGGGGGTTTACTTTACGCAGGTAGGGGAGTTTGATGCGGCTTATGAATCTTTTGATTCTACGTTAGAGCTTGATCCTGCAAACTCTTACGCAGAAAGAAACCGCGCTATCGCGCTTTACTATGGCGAGCGTTACGACTTAGCTAACGAAGAGATGATCAAGCACTATGCCGATGATCCTAACGATCCGTTCCGTGCGCTTTGGTTGTACATCATTCAGCATGAACTCACGCCAGAGCAAGCCAAACTTGATTTGCAAGAGCGTTACCAGAGCCGTGATGAGCAGTGGGGTTGGGTATTAGTCGCGATTATGCTTGATGACATCACTGAAGAGCAGGCTTTCAAGGCGATCTTAACCGGTACTCGTGACAATACACTCCTTGCTCAGCGTTTGACTGAAACATACTTCTATCTTGCTAAGCGCTACCACATGAATGGTGACTACGCAGACGCTATCTCTTTGTATAAGCTCGCAGTATCCTTCAATGTGTATGAATATGTAGAGCATCGCTACTCTTTCTTAGAGCTAAGCCGCATCTTCAGCACGCTTAAAGCCGAGCACTTAGCACAAGCTAAGTTGGCAGAGGCTGAAGAAGAAGCCAACGTTAACTAAGCGATACATTTTGATTCCGAGAAGCCGCTGCCTGTCAGCGGTTTTTTTTGCTTATTTTTCATCCTCCTTTCTTATAAACTGGGTCCCGTTTTTAATTGCCTTTTTATTTAAATAACACTAAAATAGTTAGTCTTGCTAACTAAATTCCATTCTTTGATTAGGTGAGTATGCTGAACCAGAATTTAGAAAAGATTGAGCGCTTCGCCTCTAAGATATGGCGAACTCAGATCAATGAAGATCCTATTTGCCAATTGAGCTTCAACGAGTATGACTACTTGAAGGTCATTCAGACATCACCAGAGCCGATCCGATTGACGGATCTTGCGACTGAGATGCAAGTGACTAAGCCTTCAGCAACCACTATGGTTCAGAGGCTAGAGAGAAAGGGGCTTGTCGAGCGTAAACCCTTTCTCGAAGACGCGAGATCTAAACTCGTGGTACTGACTCATAAAGCAGAAGTAGGTTTAGAAGAAGAGAGCAAGATCTATCAGGTGATGGCACAAATACTGGAAAGCCGTTTGTCTGAGCAAGAGTCTAAGCAACTGAACCAGTTATTAGATAAAGCGTTGAAGTAATTAATTTAGATATTTAGTTAGCCTTATTAACTAATTTATCGAGTCATATCCCACTGATATGTGACTCACAATGAAAGTAGAGTAAGAAATGAGTAACTCAATTAGTCGTCAATTTTGGCGATACACAATCCCAACGGTAGCGGCGATGCTGGTTAATGGCCTCTACCAAGTAGTGGATGGCATCTTTATTGGTCGTTATGTCGGTGCTGATGGGCTGGCGGGCATCAATGTTGCGTGGCCTGTGATCGGTTCGATTCTTGGCCTAGGTATGCTAGTGGGTGTGGGTACTGGAGCGCTGGTATCGATTCGCCAAGGTAAAAAAGACACTCAAGGTGCTAAGCAGATCTTAGCTACTGGTTTAACTTTGTTGTTAGCCATAACACCAATCGTTTCTGTATTGCTGTACCTGTTTGCTGATAACTTTTTGCTTTGGCAGGGCGCAGAAGGGCGTGTGTATGAGCTTGGTTTGCAGTACTTACACATCTTGATTGGCGCTAGCGTGTTTACGCTGGGTTCTATCGCAATGCCGTTTCTACTGCGTAACGACGATAGCCCAAACTTAGCGACTATCCTTATGATTATTGGTGCGGTCATTAATATCGTTCTCGATTACTTGCTTATCGCTCTATTTGGATGGGAATTGATGGGCGCGGCATTGGCTACAGCGATTGCTCAGTTTGTGGTAACGGCTTTGGGTCTAGTTTACTTCTTCTCACGCCGTGCAAACCTGCGTTTACGTTGGAGTGAATTGAGATTGAAGCTTGTGGTAATCCCACAGATCTTCGCAATTGGTACATCAAGCTTCTTTATGTACGCTTATGGCTCAATGATGGTGGCATTGCACAACGCTTTGTTCTCTCAATATGGTGACCAGTTGATGATTGGTGCCTACGCTATTTTGGGCTACATCGTGACTGTTTATTACCTGACTGCGGAAGGTATCGCTAACGGTATGCAACCATTGGTGAGCTACAACCATGGCGCGCGTAACCAAGCGAATATTCGCAAGTTGCTTAAGATTGCGATGTCGAGTTCTGTCTTGATTGGTGTCGCGTTTGTGTTGCTATTGAACGTATTCCCACGTGAGTTTGTTTCAGTGTTTAATTCGGACGAACCTCAGCTAGTTGATTACACTGTATTGGGTATTCGACTGCACATGTTCGCATTGGCGCTTGATGGCTTCTTAGTGGTCGCGGGTGCTTACTACCAGGCGGTGAACAAGGGCAGTAAGGCTATGTTTGTGACGGTAGGCAATATGTTGATTCAATTGCCGTTCTTGTACATTCTGCCTAAGTTGTATGGTGTGCCGGGGATCTGGATTGCGTATCCACTGTCTAATATCGCGTTGAGCGTAGTGGTGATGATGATGCTCTACAAAGACGTAAAGAAGCTAGATGCTTCACCGCTGGAAACAGCGACGGCATAGATCGTTTTTCTTAAGTCGAACTAAAAAGGTCTAGTGAATGCTAGACCTTTTTTTGTATCTGTTGCTGATAGGTTCAGTTATCGAACTAGATGTTTTTTACGTCTAAACCTGCAAGTTGATGCCAGTAACCATTACATTGGCGGCTTTCAATCTTCATCGGTTTTTGACCTTGTTCGTTGGCTCTGAAGTTATTAATTTCAGAGAAGGTATCGATGCCGAGTGGGCTTAAACGAACCACATCAACCAAGTCGTGCATGTTGGGTAAATCATTCACTAGGTTGTAGCAGTAGCCCGATTGGGTCTGGATGCCATTAAGGTTGAATACCGATTGGCCTTCTTGGCTCTCGACCTGCAGTCCGGTCGGGTACTTGATACAGCAGGTTTCACAGTCGTCTTTGGCTTTGTTTTCTGCGCGAGCCGTAAAGCAGCGTGCTGAGTAAGCAAGAGGCAAGTAGCCGTGGCTGAACACTTCGACTTCAAACTTGTTACGAATATTGAGCTCTTCACACTGTGTCATTACGTTGCTAAGCCATTCGCGAGAAAGTTCAACCGGCATACACCAGCGCGTCATACCTTGTTTTAAAAACAGGTTCAGCGTTTGCGCATTGTAGGTGTTCACCGCAGGGCCAACCACAAACGGTACCTTGCTTTCGCTTGCCAGCTGGATTGCAGACACATCGTTGGCTTCAATTGCAAAGTCGCCGTTATCAATGTACTTCTTCATGATGTTGACTTCGCTTGGTGCTTCGAGCAATGCCATGGTCGACAAGACTACTTGTTTACCTGAAGCCGACAGCTCTTTAGCGATGTCCATCCAGTGTTTCGCTTTCATCTCACGACGCTTTGAACACACGGCTTCACCTAGGTAGATGATATCAGCAGAGCTCGATTTTGCTTGTTCATAGAAGCTTTCAACGTCTTGTTTTGGCCAGAAATAAAGTAGAGGGCCTAATGCGTATTTCATTGAGTTCTCCATTTGGCTCTATTGCCATTTACGGTGATAAGCGCCAAGCGTGGTTTGTGTACCTTCAGATACATTCGCCAGCGTCGCATTCCAAGCTTGTTCCACTTGGTATTGCTCAGGGTTCGCTAAGTAGCGATCGATGGCTGCGCGCCATGTGCGAGTCACTTGCTCGACATAAGCCGGGCTGCGCTGACGACCTTCAATTTTCACAGAGGCCACGTTCGCGGCGAAAAGCTCAGGTACCATGGATAGCGTATTGAGGCTGGTTGGCTCTTCAAGTGCGTGGTAGCGCTTACGCTCACCATCGATATCGGCTTCAAAGCGACCTTTACACAGCGTTGGGTAGCCTGCATTTTCCCCCGCTTCATACTTGTCGATAAGGATCTCATTCAAGCGAGACTCTAGGCCAGTTTCAGTCTCTTGCCAGCGAACGTATTTCGCAGGAGAGCATGCACCCACTGTATTTGGTGATTCACCTGTCATGTATGAAGAGAGATAACAGCGCCCTTCAGCCATAATGCATAAACTACCGAAAGCGAAGACCTCAAGGTCGACATCAGACGTGATATTACGAGAAAGCTGTTTCACTTGGTGAATCGACAATACGCGCGGTAGCACCACACGTTTGACGTTGAAATTTTTATGGTAGAAATCGATAGCCGCCGCATTGGTCGCCGATGCCTGTACCGATAGGTGCAGCTCCAATTCTGGGTATTTGTTGGCGGCGTACTCCAGCACCGCAATGTCGGCGATGATCAGCGCATCGACACCCAGCGCAGCCGCGTTGTCTACCGCATTAGTCCAGCGTTCGAATCCATTTGGGTGAGCAAATGTGTTTAGCGCAACATGAATTTTTTTGTTGTGGTCATGCACATACTGCACAGCACGATCAAGCTTTTTTCCAGCAAAGTTTAAGCCAGCAAAGTGTCGAGCATTGGTATCGTCTTTGAATCCGATATAGACAGCATCCGCACCGCAATCAATCGCGGTTTTCAACGCAGGTAAGTTACCCGCTGGGCATAAGAGTTCCATTTGCTTACTACCAGTAGAATTAAGTTGAAGTGAGCATTTTATGAAGAATTATGAATGACGGAATTGATGTAAGGCAGGTTTAGATGGATAAACCTGCTTTTACCCCATTTGGGGTATGGATTAGTGATGTTTTGGTCTTTGAAAGGGGATGTTGTTACAGCGCTATCTAGTTCTTGTGGCGACGGTTTTGAGCGAATAGCTCTTCGACATCTTGTTTCGGTTGAGGACGGTAGAAGTGGAAGCCTTGAATAGAACTACAATTGAGATTCGACAGTAGAGTCGCTTGCTCACTGGTTTCGACACCTTCTGCAACCACGGTTAGATCAAGAGATTTGCCAAGATTGATGATGTTCTCAATCACGGTAATTTGCTTGGGTAGGGTATCGATATCCGAGATGAAAGCACGGTCAATCTTAAGCTCATCAATCGGGAAACGAGCAAGGTAAGACAGTGAAGAGTAACCGGTACCAAAATCATCAATGGAGAGAGCAAAACCGAGTTTCTTGATGGCGTTCAGCATTTGCAGTGTGTGTTCACTATCACTCATGACTGCGCTTTCCGTCAGCTCAAACGTAATCGCACTTGGATCGAGCTCGGTCGAACGCAGCAGCTTTTCCATATAATCAATCAGTTTCGGATTGCCAAACTGCTCTGGTGATAGGTTGATCGCGACGCGGCCAGGTAGAATACCCTGTATCTTCCAGCGCTTAACCGTAGCAAATACTTCACGCATCACCACTCGGCCAAGTTGTTCAATAAGCCCAGCACGTTCTGCAACTGGGATGAAAGCGGCAGGGCTGATGTAGCCTTCTACTGGGTGCTTCCAACGAACTAGAGCTTCTGCACCGTTAATGGTGAAGTCACGTGCGTTTACTTTTGGTTGGTACCAAACCTCGAGTCCGTTTTGTTGCAGCGCTTTTTGCAGCTCTATCTCAAGCCACAATCGCATGCGGGCTTCTTTGTTCATCTGTTCGTTGAACTTGATCAGGCGATTTCGGCCACGATCTTTCGCCTCATACATCGCAGTGTCGGCGTTTTGCAGCAAGATACGAGCATCGGTGCCATCTTGAGGATACTTCACACTACCAATCGAGCAGGACAGGCGTTTAGTAAAGTGGTGAAGATCGAAGGGCTGATTGACCAAGGCAATGATTTTCTCGGAGAGCTTTTCAGGTGTTTGTGATCCCTCTGGCTCTGGCATTATGATACCAAATTCATCACCGCCTAGATGGCCAACGACTGCTTTACGAGGCAGTAGACGCTTTAAGCGTGCCGCGACTTCCTTAATTACCCGATCGCCAATGTGATGCCCAAGTGAGTCATTGATATTTTTGAAGTTATCAATGTCTAAATAGAGCATAACCGCAGCTGTGTCATTATGAATGAACTGCTCAAGGCGCTTGGTAAACCCTGCTCGGTTACAGAGCTTGGTCAGTGCATCGATATAGATATCTTCCCCGTTAGCCACAGGAAATGGTGTGATGCTTTCTTGTGCATCTTGGATTAGCACCAGCTGCGTGCGACTGCCAAGAACGGATGTCGAGTCGATATTCAATTGAACCTTGCGCTCAAAACCACATCGAGCACTGGTTAAGCAAGCCAAACCAGACTCACTAATAATTTCACTGAGGCGATGATTGAAGACTGTTTTGGTTTGTTGATCGATAAATAGGCACCCTAACTCTTCACCGATTAAGTCAGTGGTAGAGTTAAAACCCAATAGACGCGATGCGGCAGAGTTTGCTGACAAAATATAGTCGTTTTCGACCAGCAATAGCCCAACCGGGAGTAATTGAGATAGCTTATAAAATTTCGCTTCGGATTCTTCTAACGAACGAACAAGAACTTGGTTTTCTGATGTGTCGAAGGCATGAAAAACGATGTGATCGGTTTTGTTGCCATTGGTAAGTGGAGATAGACTGAAGTGAAGGCTGGTATCGAGGGCGGTTTCGTTAAGAGTGACTTCGGCCTCAATCGTTTCCCCGTTGAATGCTCGGTCATAATAAGGCTTAAGGTGTTGGTAGAATTGCTCGCCTAATGTTTGGCGGTCATTCATGCCAGCAAGCTCAGTCTGATTTAACCCCGCGATATCGCAGTAACGCTCACTCACCATGACATAATTATGTTGGGCATCGAGCACGGCAAAAAAGAACGGGCTGTTTGCTGTTAGCTGAGTAAACCAATGTTGTAGTTGCTGGGGAGGCATCAAAGTACTACCAATTCTCCGAGAGCTTAAATATTCACTATCGATAAATGCTTATTACGGTTTGTATCGCTATCGATATCTGCCTGTGAGTATGCCTATCTGCAGTGACTCTCACTTCCTGAATTACTATAACGATGATTTTCAGGATGTTAAAGCTTAAGTACCAAATAGAAATTAATTGATACATAACAGTAACTGAGAACTCAACATCATCTATGATGCACTCAATATTATTGACAAACTTACGGATAAGTCGCGTGATAAACAAGATTCGTACTCAACTAGTTCAAAATGCCGCATCAATTTTGCGATCTCCAGTCCATTTATTGCCAAAAACAGTACAAAAAAGAGTCTTACTAGAGGCACTGAAAAATGTATTCAAAGAAGCCCTAGAAGATGGTGACTTTGAGTTCTTAGAAGATAAGTGGCTGAAAGTTTCAATAAAAGATATGGGGTTAAGTTGGTGTATTAGTTACGAAAATGAGCAACTGATTGTAGCTGATAAAGAAGTCGCTGAAGATGTCAGTTTTAGCGGGAACCTCAACGATCTTGTGTTGATTGCGGGACGTAAAGAAGACCCAGATACGCTTTTCTTCCAACGTCGACTGTCTATTGAAGGTGATACCGAGCTCGGTTTAGAGGTCAAAAACTTGATGGATAGCGTAGATTTGGACTTATTGCCGACTCCGATGAAAACTTTGTTAAATCAATTGGCTGATTTTGTGCAGAAGGGAGTACAATCCCCAGATACACAAAGTGAGGTAATGAATGCTTATTCGAACTGAAGCACCGGCAGATATACTTGTCATTGATCGTCTATTAAAATCTGTTTTTGAAACGGATGCAGAAGCTAATTTGGTTATGAGCTTGCGTGAGAATAGTCATTTAACGCTATCGCTGGTGGCTTGTTCTGACGAAGGCGAGGTAGTTGGTCACCTGATGTTTAGCCCAATAACCCTTAAAGGTGAAGATCACAACTGGCAGGGGCTTGCGCCACTTGCTGTGAAAGAAGAGTTCCGCAACCAAGGCATTGCTAAATCACTGGTTGAAGATGCTTTCTCTACTTTGGTTGATTTCGGTTACCCAGCCTGTGTCGTGCTTGGTGACCCTGCCTATTATGGTCGCTTTGGTTTCAAGGCTGCGAGTGAGTTTGGTTTGAGCTGCGCTTGGGATGTGCCTGAGGGAGCTTTCCAAGCTATCGAGTTAGTTGATGGCGCACTGGCGGGACATTCTGGTGAGATTGCTTACAGTCCTGAGTTCAACGACTTATAAGTCCATTTCCCACGCAATATGATGCAAACTGATTTAGTCTAAATAAAGGAGCTTGATGCTCTAATGCCGATCAGTTAAGACAATAATCGGCAGATCAGTTGAATGATCCTACCAACATGTAAGAATCCGATAGA